>JBCBGR010000063.1:0-11568 GCA_038526555.1 Pseudomonadota bacterium | reverse complement strand
ATCTAGCAAACGCTCAAGCGACGGCAGACTGGCTTTATCTAATCTAATCTCAGCTTGGCCGAGCAGGGCGTTGCGACTTGGCAATCTCGCACCCTGCAAGCGGACATCTCGATCTTTGACAGAGCGCCTTAGCCCCCGCATCGCCCGCAAGCCTAAATCGGCAACCGTTTCCAACCAGTCTTCTCTGACGGGCACAGCCACTTCTGCCGCGCCCGTTGGCGTTGGGGCGCGTTTATCCGAGACATAGTCGATCAGTGTGGTATCCGTCTCATGCCCCACGGCGGAAATGAGCGGGATCTCTGAATTAGCCGCCGCGCGGACCACAACTTCTTCGTTGAAGCACCAGAGATCTTCGAGCGATCCGCCGCCCCGCGCGACAATTAGCACGTCCGGTTTCGGAAACCCTGTCCCATGATTGAAGCCTGTAATGGCCGCTGCAATCTGTTCTGCCGCCTTGTCGCCCTGCACCAGCACAGGCCAAACCAGCACATGGACCGGAAAACGATCTTCGATCCGGTGCAGAATATCGCGGATGACGGCGCCTGTGGGTGAGGTCACTACGCCAATCGTTTGCGGCATGAAGGGGAGCGCGCGCTTGCGCTTCGCATCGAACAGGCCTTCCTTGGCGAAGGCTTTCTTGCGCTTTTCGAGCAGCGCCATCAGCGCCCCTTCTCCGGCCAGTTCCATCCGGTCGATGATGAGCTGATAGTTGGACCGCCCAGGATAGGTGGACATCTTCCCTTCGACGATGACCTCCATGCCTTCTTCCGGACGCATCGACAGGCGGGAGACCGTTCCCTTCCACATGATGGAATTGATCACCGCTCGGTCGTCTTTCAGGTCCAGATAGGCATGACCGGAGCGCGCAATGGTGACGCGACCCAGTTCCCCGCGCACGCGAACGCGACCAAAGGCGTCTTCAATGGTGCGCTTAATGTTCCCGGCCAGTTCCGAGACGGTATATTCAGGGGCATTACTCATACAACGTCCGGCCAGTCACGGCTCATGAGATGCGCAGAATTGATGATCCCCGCCATGGAATAGGTCTGCGGGAAGTTGCCCCACAGTTCGCCTGTCTCCGGGTGCAAGTCTTCTGAGAGAAGCCCCACATGGTTGGCGTGGTTGAGGACTGATTCAAACATCTCTCGCGCTTCCCCCCGCCGGCCAATCCGCCAGAGCGCATCCAGATGCCAGAAGGTGCAGACGGTGAAGGCCGTCTTGGGTTTGCCGAAATCATCCTCAGCTTTGTAGCGGAAAACATGATTGCCGACACGAAGTTCGCGGTCCACCGCTTCAACGGTTCCAATGTAGCGGGGGTCTTCGGCAGGCAGGAATCCGATCTCACACATGAGGAGGACCGATGCGTCTAACGCTTCCCCGCCATAGGCCATGGTGAAGGCGTTCTTCTCCTCATTAAAGCCGCGTTCGCAGACTGTTTTGTGAATGATCGCCGCCTTGTCCGCCCAATAGTCGCAGCGATCATTCAGGCCCAAATGATTAGCGATGCGAGAGAGTCGATCACACGCCGCCCAGCACATGATCGCACTGCTGACATGAACATGGGCGATTTCGCGAAACTCCCAAATCCCTGCATCTGACGTATCGTGCACGTCAAAGGCGCGCTCGCCGATCGGCTCTAGTGCGCGGAATTCGGCTTCGCCATAGGCTGAATAGAGGCGGCTATCGAAGAAGGCGGGTGTCGAGGCGAGGACGATCTGCCCGTACACATCGTGCTGGATATGCTCATAGGCTTGGTTGCCGCGGCGCACGGGTTTGTTGCCTTTGAAGCCCGGCAGCGCGTCTTCAATATATTCCGTGATTTCAGTTTCCAGACCAATCCCAAAGAGCGGCTGGACATGACCGCTAGAGTCGCCGTCCTGCTCCGTCATAGCTACGACGGAGCGCAGGAACCGCAAATAATGCTCTAGCGCGCTCATAGACGCGCAGCGATTGAGCGCATTGACGGTAAAGTAGCTGTCGCGAATCCAGCAGTAACGATAATCCCAATTGCGTTCGCAATTGTCGTGTTCGGGAACTGAGGTTGTTAGTGCGGCGACAATGCCCCCTGTCTCCTCGTAAACACAGAGTTGCAACGTGATGGCAGCCCGGATGACCGCGTCCTGCCAATCCGGCGGCGTGTTCATTCGGTGAACCCAGCGTTCCCAATACTCTACCGTCTGCTGTTCCCAGTCCCGGGCCAAATGGATGGGATTTTCCGGGATGGTTTCATCCGGCCCCAGAATGAAAACGAGTTCCCGATCCAGCGCGAAGGGCTGACCCGACAGAATATGATCAATCGGCGCATTTGTCGTGACCCGGATCGTTTTATCGCCCTCGCCGAAGCGAATATGACTCACGCCGCGAGACGGCGCTTTCGGCTGGTTGGAAAACCCTTCGCTTGGGGCGAGCGCCAGCGAGATTTGCGGTAAGCCCGTAACAGGGCGGATGATGCGAATTGTCTGAGCGGGTCGGAAAATCCGTTCGCGGCTCTCAAAACGGGGGGCAAAATCAATAATCTCAATTGCGCCGCCCTTCTTGTCATAGAGGGTTGTTTTCAGGACCGCTGTGTTGTGTACGTAATGCTGCTCACTTTTAATTTGGCCTAATAATGTGACGGAGAAACGGCCATCCCCGCCCAACAAGCCGTTCATCACCGGATCGGCGTCTAGCCGCGGTAGACAGAGCCACTGATAATCGCCCTGATCATCAATCAGCGCCGCAATCCGGCAGTTGCCGATCACACCGAAATTCATATTGCTCACAGGCTTTTCTCCAGCCATGTCCAGACGTCAGAGACGTCTTTCAATCTTTTCCGCGCCACAGTCTCACCTGCGCCGACTTTGACGCCAAAACCGCCCAGACGTTGCGCCGCCAAAAAACCGTCTTCATCCGTCGTATCATCACCGACCATGACCGGAACACGTCCTTCATAGGGCTGCTCTTGCATCAGCGCTTCCAGGGCCGCGCCCTTATTGGCGCTTTCCGGTAAGGCTTCCGCCACATGGTTGCCGACCTTGCTGATATAGCCGGTCTGTCGGGCCGCTGCGGATTGGACAGCATCAATCAAGACGGGGCCAGCATCCGGACAGGCGCGGTAATGAATTGTCGCGACCGGGCCTTTCACTTCGAGAAAGGCACCGTCATGTTTCGCGACAGCCATTTCCAAAAGCGTCACCAAGTCCGTTGGCGGGTCTTGCACATTGGGGAATTCAGTCTCTCCGCCCGCCATTCGGTAAAGCCCGTGGTTCCCCACCCGCATCAAACCTTCCGGGGTGCGTTTCGCGAGATCACGCACATCTCGCCCGGATAAGAGCGCCATAGCGCCGTCACGCACGTCTGCGAGCTTAATCAGCATTGTCTTCTGCGCGTCCGTCAGGTGCACGTCATCCGCATGCGCTTGTAACGGCGCGAGTGTTCCATCGAAATCGAGAAACAGCGCGTGATCATCAGAAAGAATGGGCGGTAATGGGAGGGTCATGACAGAACGAAAAATGATCCAAACACGTCAAAAGTCCAAAGGGTTCAGAGAGTCAGGTTAAGCGATTTGCGCAAAATAGCGTTTCCGCCACCAGTTAATGTCACGGTTTTTAATACCTTCGTAAAGGGCCCGCCAACGATCTTGTCGCTCAGACAGAGGCATTTGCAAGGCGCGCTGTATGGCATCGGCTGTCCCATCAATATCGTGTGGGTTGACGATCACCGCCTCCGTCATTTGTTCGGCGGCGCCCGCAAACTGACTGAGGATCAAAACACCGGGGTCGCCCGCATCCTGCGCCGCTACAAACTCCTTCGCCACCAAGTTCATCCCGTCCTGCAAAGGCGTCACCAAGCAAACTGCCGCCATCCGGTAGAGCCCGGCGAGTTCTTCCCTCTGATAGCCCCGCGCCAGATAGCGGATGGGCAACCAATCCAGATCAGCAAAGCTGCCATTAATCCGCCCGCACAGCCGGTCGATCCGTTTGCGCAAATTCTTATATTCATCAACGCGGGATCGAGACGGTGGCGCAATCTGCGTAAACTGTACATTGCCGTGTGTTTCGGGGTAGCGCTCAAACAGTGACGCCACCGCTTCAAAGCGTTCCGGCAGGCCTTTGGAATAATCCATGCGGTCGACACCCAAAATCAGCTTTCGTCCGGTCAGGAAGGTGGCCAGTCGATCTGTGGCCGCCAGCGCCGCATCACTCTCGCGCGCCGCCCGAAACGCCTCAACATCAATGCCGATTGGGCAGGCCCGCAGGATAACGTCCCTATCCCCGACCTTCACACGTTCATCATCCAAAACGACACCGCCCGCATCCTCCACCAATAAGCGACGCAGGTTTTTGACATCACCTTCGGTCTGCAGACCAATAATGTCGTACGCTGTGATGGCGTCGATCAGGTCTTCCGCGTCCGGTATCGCGCGAAACACTTCGGGCGCGGGGAACGGGATATGCAGGAAAAAGCCGATAGGGCCTGTTCGACCCAACTCACGAAGATCGCGCGCCAGTGGGAAAAAGTGATAATCCTGAACCCAGACAAAATCTTCGTCATTGGCTTCGTCAAACGTCGCTTGCGCGAAATGATGATTCACCCGGCGATAGGCGTGATAAGTCTGATTTGAGAATTGCGCGAGGTCGAGGCGGTTGTGCAGGGTCGGCCACAGGACTTCATTCGCATAGCCAAGATAATAATCATCATAATCGGCTTTGCGCAGGTTGAGCAACGCAAAGCGAACTGGGCCTTCTTCCACGATTTTCGGTTTAGTCGAGGGATAATCCTTCAGTTGACCCGACCAACCCACCCAAGTGCCGCCCCGCTCTGACAAGCTGTCCCACATGGCCACGGCCAAACCGCCCGCGCGGGATTCTGGATCGACCGCCGTGCGGTTCGACACAACGACGAGCCGAGATTTGTTTTCAGCCTCTGTCACCACATCTGCTTAAGTCGCCATTTTCTGGCCCGCAAGGCGATCCGCCGAAAAGCCCACGCAAATATGTGCTTGCACAAATATCAGATGGGGAGACTCGTGCCCGTTCGCTTGACAGAGACGCGCAACTCCTTGACGCGAGCGTCATGAAGATAGCCTCCTGGAACATCAATTCTGTCAAAGCGCGCATGCATGCGCTGACAAAGTGGCTGGAAACCGCCCAACCCGATGTCTTGTGCCTACAAGAAATCAAGACGGTCGATGAAGGCTTTCCCCGCATGGAGATCGAAGCACTCGGTTACCATGTCAGCGTTCACGGGCAGAAAAGCTATAATGGGGTCGCACTCCTGTCGAAAGTGACGCCCGAAGAGGTCACGGTGGGCCTCCCCGGTGATGATAGCGATGAACAAGCCCGTTATATTGAAGCGGTCATCCCCGCAGGGTCGGGCGTCGTCCGAGTCGGAGGTCTTTATCTGCCTAACGGTAATCCCGTCGATGAGAATGCGGATAGTGAGAAATATCGCTACAAGCTGAACTGGATGGCGCGACTGAAAGCGCATGCCGAAAAGCTGCTTGCATATGAAGAACCGCTGATTTTGGCGGGCGACTATAATGTGATCCCACGCGCGGGCGACACGCACGACCCGAAAGGGTGGTGGGGCGACGCGCTTTATCGCCCTGAAACGCTGTCCGCCTTCCGAGCCATCAAAAACCTCGGGCTTTATGATGCGTTCGAAACGCTCGACGGTCGCGATGAACAATACTCCTTCTGGGATTATCAAGGCGGGGCTTGGCCGAATAATCACGGTATTCGCATCGATCACCTGCTCTGCTCTGCCCAAGCCATGGACCGCCTGACGGACGTAACGATTGACCGGTTTGTGCGCGACGGCGTGAAACCCTCTGACCACGTCCCAATTATCGGCACATTTGATTTTTAAGAGGGCACCATGATCCGTTTCGTTTTACCGCTCGCTCTATTCAGCCTGCCCCTCGCCGTTCACGCGCAAGACGTTGAGCCAACGCTGCAAGAATTGGCCTTCTCAGCTGGATATAAGGCAATGTTCACCTGCTCTGCGACGTTCAACGCAGGGAAAACGATGGAGCAAATCGCGGAAGATGAGCTGAAATACACATACGAGGTCTATGAAGCTTTGTTTGACGATGTTGGCGACACCGTCATCGACACAGCCAACAAAACTGTGTCCGTCACCTACTCTGATAACATGCCGCCACGCGTCGCTGTGCATCGCGGGCCTCTAGGCTGTGTTGGTCTGCCCGTTGGCGGGACGGACGCGATGATTGCGGACCTACCGTCAGTCGAGTTTGAAACACCGACACGCGAGGCTGATCTGTGGTGGCCGATGGGCGACCTTCTCCCCAATAATCTACCCATTTCTGATGCTCAGAAAACCAACCTCGACGCCGTTATTGACCAAGCCTTTGACGGCGATTTCAATGGGCAAACCAGTGCCGTGCTAATCCTGAAAGACGGCGCAATTGTCAGTGAACGCTATCGCGAGGGCTTCACCCAAGACACGTCGCAGCGCACCTGGTCCGTCGCCAAATCCATCGGCGCGACCGTGATTGGAGCCGCCATACAGGATGATTTGATCGCACTCGACGAACCCGCCGGATTAGACGCTTGGTCCCAACCCGGCGATCCGCGCGCGGCCATCACAATCGAACACCTCTTGCATATGAGTTCGGGGCTCAATTCCGACCCCGCTGGCAACCGCACCGATGAAGTCTATCTGGGTGGGGGCCTGATCACCCAACATGCAACACGCGCCGGATTGGATGCAGTCCCCGGCACGCGGTGGCGCTACGCCAATAATGATACCATGCTGGCCCTGCGCGCGCTGCGTGAACGGATGGGGAAAGACGCGTATCTTGCCTACCCATTCACGGCCCTTCTGCATAAAATCGGCATGCATGACACGCGCCCCGAAGTGGATTGGGGCGGCGATTTTGTCCTCTCCAGCCAAGTCTGGACAACCTCACGCGATCTCGCTCGGCTGGGCCTTCTCTATTTGCAGGACGGCGTTTGGGACGGTGAACGTATCTTGCCAGAAGGTTGGAGTGATTATGCGTCCTCCCCGGCCCCGGCGCAGCCTTGGGGTGCTGCTGAGGAACCCAAGAACGGACATCGCGGCTATGGCGCGCAATTTTGGCGCTACCTAGACTATCCCGGCGTTCCGAATGATACCTACGCCGCGCTCGGTAATCGCGGTCAGTTTCTGATCCTCGTGCCCAGCGAAAACACCGTGATCGTCCGGCGCGGCTATGATTATCGTAGCAATTATTTTGATGGGCCAAATTTCGCGGCATCGATACTCGCAGCGTTAAATTAGGCTATCAGAAGGTCGACTTCGGCACCATTCGTTCGAGCCAAGCGCAGGATTTCTGTTCCATAGACGTTAGAGAGGCGAAGTCCTCATTCGCTATGGATTATCCTGATGTCGATTTATAAGTTTGCTGCTTAGTCTGCTTTGACGGCCTTTTTCTGTGTCGCATGTGGCGGGAGCGGCTCCGCGCCTTCCTCTCCGGGTCCTGTCGCTGTCGCTCCTTCCGCGCCCGAAGGTGATTCTAATTCTGGCAATGAAGAGACGTCCATTGTGCAGCGAGGCATTGAATATGCGCTAGGACAAACTGAAGGGGGTTCAAAGTCGCTTCAACTCGATATTTATCAGCCATCAGGAAATTGTATATCTTACCGACCAACAATTCTCTTCATTCACGGTGGCGGCTTTGTCGGCGGCAGTCGAACGTCAGAAGCGATCACAAGACACGCCAACGCAGCGCTAGACGAACAGTTCAACTTTGTGTCCATGAGCTACCGGCTGGCTGGAGACAACCCTCTACTCTCGACACCCTATCGTCCGATTGCTGAGCAAGTTAATGCCAGTAGTTTCAATACGGAGACCGAAATCATCAACGCTGCGATTGCCGCCTTGGAAGATAGCGCAGCTGCGATCGACTGGATGGACCAGAATGCGTCAGACTATTGTCTGAACATGTCCAGATTTGCCTTATGGGGTTCATCAGCCGGCGCATTCACCGTGTTGAATGCCGCCTACAGTCTGGACAATTTCAATATTACACTCGCGGCGGAACCAGATGTGGTCATCAATTATTGGGGCAACCTTCTTTTCGACGCCCATCTTGATTTCATGGAAGCCCCCTTCATAACGGTCCATGGAGATGCAGACAGGACCGTTCCCTATCAAGGGGCTCTCAATCTTGCCATGAGAGCCGATGAGGTCGGGGTGCCGTATGCCTTCTATACTGAAGTCGGCGGTGGCCATGGTGTAGGTCCTGGCGAAACCGTCGATGACACCACAATCCTTGAGCTGACGATGGATTTTCTTGAAGCTCATCTTGTTGGCGGTGTCGCGAATTATGAAACAGCTAATATCGATCCATAGATCGCAATAAAAAACCCCGCCAAGGCGGGGCCATTTCCTACTGATCCAAGAAGCTCCGCAACTTGCGACTCCGGCTTGGATGTTTCAACTTACGAAGCGCTTTCGCCTCGATCTGACGGATCCGTTCGCGGGTGACTGAGAACTGCTGACCGACTTCTTCGAGCGTGTGGTCGGTATTCATCCCAATCCCAAAGCGCATGCGCAGAACGCGTTCTTCGCGCGGTGTCAGTGACGCCAGCACGCGGGTTGTCGTTTCACGCAGGTTCGATTGGATCGCACTGTCGATTGGCAGGATCGCGTTCGAATCCTCAATAAAGTCACCGAGCTGACTATCTTCCTCATCACCAATCGGCGTTTCGAGAGAGATAGGCTCTTTGGCGATCTTCATCACCTTGCGCACCTTATCCAGCGGCATGGAAAGCTTCGCAGCCAGCTCTTCGGGGGTCGGCTCCCGGCCAATTTCGTGCAGGATCTGGCGCGATGTGCGGACGATCTTGTTGATCGTCTCGATCATGTGAACCGGAATACGAATGGTCCGGGCTTGGTCCGCGATTGAGCGCGTAATGGCCTGACGAATCCACCAGGTCGCATAGGTCGAAAATTTGTAACCGCGGCGATATTCAAACTTATCGACCGCTTTCATAAGGCCGATATTCCCCTCTTGAATGAGGTCGAGGAATTGCAGACCGCGGTTCGTGTACTTTTTCGCGATGGAAATCACGAGACGCAGGTTCGCTTCGACCATCTCTTTCTTGGCCTGGCGGGCTTCGCGCTGACCTTTCTGAACGGTCTGAACAATGCGGCGGAACTCATCGACGGGGACGCCGGTTTCCTGCGCCATTTCACCGATTTCGGTCCGGATTTTCTCAATCGTTATGGCTTCACGTGTGATGAAACGATCCCAAGCATCGGACTGGCCGCGCATATCTTCCAGCCAATTCGGGTTCAGCTCTGAGCCCAGATAGGCGGACAGGAATTCCTGACGCGGAACGCCATTCCCATCAGCCAGACGCATCAGCTTGCCTTCGAGGCTGATGAAGCGCTTATTAATGTGGAAAAGCTGCTCAACCAGCGCTTCAATCCGCGCATTGTTCAGCTGCAGACCTTTGATTTCTTCAACAATGCGGTCCTGAATTTCTTCATACTCTTCACGCTGAGGGGCACGCAGACGTTTACCCTTGAGACGCGCGCTGATGGTCATGTCTTGCAGCTTCTGGAAGCGCTTGAAGTCTTCGGAGATGCGGTCGAGCTTCTCCATAATGTCTTCGCGGAGCGCGGCTTCCATCGCGGCCATGGAGAGGTTCGTCTTATCCTCTTCCTCGTCCGTGTCGTCCTCGATCGGTTTCTCACCCGGCGCGTAGTTACGCTCAGGCAGCTTCAGCTTCCGCTCTTCAGCAAGGCTCGGCAGATCGCCCTCTTCTTTTTCGATCTCGCCCTTCTCGATCTTCTCACGGCGGACGGCGAGGTGTGAGCGGTCTTCCTGAACATTACCGATGGAGCGGTTATAGGTCCCATCCAGATCGATGATATCGCGGAGCAGGATGGCCCCTTCGGCCAGCTCTTCGCGCCAGATCATCAGGGCTTCAAAGGTCAGCGCACTCTCGCAGAGGCCCTTGATCATTGTATTGCGACCGGCCTCAATGCGCTTGGCGATTGCGATCTCACCTTCGCGGGAGAGAAGTTCGACAACGCCCATTTCGCGCAGATACATGCGCACGGGATCGTCTGTGCGGTCCAGATCGTCCTTGGAATTCCCGCCTTTAACGGCGGTCGTCTCGGTGCGGGCCAGCGTTTTCGGGCCCAGTGTCTCTTCTTCTTTCTCCTCATGGACAGAAATGCCCATTTCGGAAAGCGCTGCAAGAACGACTTCGATTTCTTCGGCTGTGATGCCGTTAATATCGAGGTGCTTGTTGAGCTCCTCTGTCGTCAGAAGACCCGACTTCTTCGCCCGCGCGAGCATGCGCTTGACTTCGATATTATCGAAATCGAGGCGGCTTTTCGGTTTTGCTAATGCAGTGTCGTCTTTGACGTCTGTTGTGGGATCGGCCTCAGCCATTCGCGTCCGTCTCCTTCCACGGTTGAGGCCTTGAAAAGTGGAAGCCCCAAGCGTGCAAACTCAAAAGCCCCGCCTTTTCCGGATCAGAAAAAAGGCCGGGTTATGTTTCAGTCGCGAGAGCGTGTTTGCGCCCGCATGAGACGATGCATCGCCTCAGAATTATCTTTACGGATGGTGTCAATCATCCGCCCTCTGGAGTCGGGTGAGGTTGCGTCTGCTTGGGCCTTGTCCATATAGGTGCCGGCTTCACTCATCCAGATAGCCGCGCGATCGCCCAATTCCGCCTCCGCACCTCCGAGAGCCGCCGTGATCAAGGGCCGCCGTGACAGGATGGTGCGCAGTTCCTCCTCCAATCCGTCAATAGGCATATGAGCATGAAGGCCGACGATATCAACAGCTTTCATCTGTCGCCAATGCCGTAAAATCGATCTTTGCAGAGCCATATGGCCTGTATCATCAAATTCGAGCCCGAAAAACGTCTCATCGACCTCAGACAGCAACTCTGGATAGAGCAAAATACCGCCAATGAGCGTCTGCGCCTGACGGCTATTGCGCGTGAGTCGGGCAGCGGCGGCGGCCATGACGGATTTATCCGCCTTCTTCTCAGCCGGTCGGCGTTGGTTCGGGGTCCATTGCCGACCGAATTGCTTGTCGAAACGGTCCAGGAGTGCTGTTTTGTACTGCTCTCGGACAGTGCCGTCTGAGATTTCTTTCAGAGCTTCGTAAATCCGAGATTTGAGGCCTGCTTTGGCTTCGGGTGTGGTGAGCGGTTCGCGTTCGACTTCCCGACGCCAGAGCATATCGACCAGCGGTACGCTGCGCTCTAACAAAGCTGCAAAGGCAGGTGCGCCACGCGCCTGGATCAGATCATCCGGGTCTTGTCCTTCAGGCATGATGACGAAGCGCAAGGATTGTCCGGGTTTGAGCAGCGGGAGTGCCCGTTCGATTGAGCGATAAGCCGCCCGTAAGCCGGCCTTATCGCCGTCAAAGCAAAGAAACCCATCCGGTCCGGCACGCCAGATCAGGGCGAGTTGATCTTCTGTGAGCGCTGTCCCCAGTGGCGCGACAGCCTGTTCAAAACCAGCCCGGGACAGGGCGATCACATCCATATAGCCTTCAACCACGATCAAACCGCGCGCCGGATTCTTTGGGTCTGCCAACGCTTTTCGGGCACG
>JBCBGR010000062.1:0-11838 GCA_038526555.1 Pseudomonadota bacterium | reverse complement strand
GCATCCAAATGCAGGGCGACAATCATCAGCGTCGCTGACGCGCAGAACGTCAGCACAGATCGCCGCGACCCCAAGAGGGCAATGATGACAATACCGCCGACAAGTCCGGGCAAGAGCGCCGTGTTAATCCCGACATTGGCCGGGAGCGCTGTTCCGCCAACCCCCATCAGGATGATGCCGCCCCAAAGGACGGAGAAGAAATCAAAATTGGCTTGATATCGCAGGCTCGCGGCAGACAGGCCGACGACGACAATCGCGATCACGAGCAGGGTATGATCGATAATCCACCCCTCGTAAAAGTGCAGCATCTGAATGCCATTGAGGATTTGAATGAACACGAAAGCAATCGCCGTCACATAGACAGTGCGCGCCCTGAATTGATCAGAGGCTGATGTCAGACGCTCAAGGCGCAGGAACGCTTCCCATCTCTTGATCAAATTCCGCATGGACGCGTCATTTCCTCCCAGTCGGGGGCCATAACGCAAAAGTCCTACGGATCAGTTGACGGCAGATTTCTATTTTTAGATCGCTCGAAAGAGCAAAAGCCTCATCATCAGCCTTATCAAGAACACTTTTCTTCCCGCGCCGGACAGCGTAGCTGTCGGGCATGCTATCCGTACTCGATATTTTCCGCGTTGGGGTGGGACCCTCTTCATCGCACACGGTCGGCCCCATGCGGATTGCCGCGCGTTATCAACGGCGGCTGCAAAAACGTACACTCAAACCCGACAGAATTGAGGCGATTTTTCGGGGAAGCCTCGCCTTTACAGGTGAAGGACACGGCACATTCCGCGCGGCCAAGCTGGGTCTGCTGGGCTTTAAACCTGAGACGATTAACATGGCTGAGGCTGAAGCAGCTCTGGCACAACTGAATGAAAGTAGCCATCTGCCAAATGGTACCCAAGTTGATATTGTCATCGACTATGAAACGCCGACCCGTTTGCATCCCAATGAAATGGTCATGGTCGCATGGGACGGCGCAACTGAACTGGATCGGCGGACTTATTATTCGACGGGCGGTGGATTTATTGCTAGCCACGCGCAACTGTCCAAACCCGTCAAAGATGACCTCGTGCGCGTTGGCATTCCGAGCCCCTATCCGTTTGGGTCTGCGGCGGACTTGCTGGCCATATGCGAACAAGAAAAGAGCCCCATTTGCGACATTATTTTCACCAATGAGGATGCCAAACGCCCTCGCGAGAAGACGCTAGAGAAGCTGGACAATATGGCAGCCGTCATGATGGAGAGCATTGATCGCGGGTTGGCAACAGAAGGCTTGCTGCCGGGCGCGCTCAAAGTGGAACGCCGCGCCTCGAAACTCTGGCAAAAGCTTAACAGCGCCCCGCCCAATGAGCGCGAAGCCTTGTTCGACTGGCTGAATGTGTACGCCATGGCCGTGAATGAAGAGAATGCCGCAGGTGGGCAGGTCGTGACGGCCCCGACGAACGGGGCCGCCGGCATTATCCCCTCGATCATTCGTCATTACTGCCACGATGAAGATGGGATACTGCAAGTCGATCAGACGCGACGGTTTCTGCTGACGGCGGGCGGAATTGGTCTGCTTTATAAGCAGCGCGCCTCCATCTCTGGCGCGGAAATGGGCTGTCAGGGCGAAGTGGGCGTAGCTTGTTCTATGGCGGCGGGCGGGCTTTGCGCCATTTGGGGCGGGTCGCCGGAACAAGTCGCGGCAGCCGCTGAAATCGGGATGGAGCATAATCTGGGCCTGACCTGCGATCCCGTCGGCGGGCTGGTGCAAATCCCCTGTATCGAGCGCAACGCGATTGGCGCCGTCAAAGCCGCCAATGCCGCCCGTCTCGCTCTGCACTCACCCGGCGCGATGAAAGTCAGTCTTGATCAGGTGATTGAAACCATGCGCCAGACGGGGCTCGACATGAGTTCCAAATATAAGGAAACCAGTCAGGGTGGTCTCGCCGTGAACGTGATTGAATGCTGAGGGCATGACGACCGAATACGAATATATCCGCCTGTCACACACCAATGGGATAGCCACGGTTCAGCTCAACCGCCCTGATGCGCGAAATGCGCTCAACGCGCAGATAATGACAGAACTGATCGATGTGGCGACTGCGTTACACAATGACGCTGACCTCCGCGCCGTTATTCTTTGTGGGTCGGATCAATTCTTTTCTGCTGGCGCAGACCTGTCCATGGTTCAAGATGTCATCGACAGCCCCACGGATCAGGACATTATGGCCTTGCGTCAGATGCTCCGTTTAGGGCCGGATATGTGCGACGCGTGGGCCGCCATCGAAGTCCCGACCATTGCCGCCATTGAAGGGTTTTGCGTGGGCGGCGGCGTGACGTTAGCGGTCTCCTGCGATTTTCGGATCGCGGCGAACAACGCATTCATGAAACTCCCAGAAGTGCCTTATGGGATGAATATGAGCTGGCATACGCTCCCTCGGCTGGTCGCATTGATGGGGCCTTCCAGCGCCAAAGAGATGACCCTGTTTGGAGATGCGATTGGGGCCGAAACCCTCTTGCAATGGGGCGCGGTTGATCGATCAGTCGCGCCGGGCCAGGCTTTGTCTGAGGCGCAAAAATGGGCTGAGAGAATTGCGGCCCTTCCGCCACTTGCCACGCGGATGACCATTGAAGCGATTGATGCGGTTGCGAATGCAGGTCACGCATCAGCCACCTTTGCCGACCGCGATCAGTTCCTGCTGACGCTTTTATCGGGAGGCATTCAACCGAAATAGACCGGGATCGCTAAATCCATTTCGCCATGCGAAACAGGATCAGCTGCACGATCCCAATCCCAACGATTATCGCCGTGACTTACCAGAAGCCATTCGCGTTCTCGACCCACGGTATGCCGCCGACATTAATCCCCATCATGCCAGAAATCAGACCGAGCGGGAGGAAGATCGCTGCGACGACTGACAAGATCATCATGTTGCGGTTCATCTCTTCGGCGCGAATATCTGTGAGCTGATCTTTCACGACGGCGCAGCGTTCGCGGACAGCGTCCAGCTCTTCCGCCACACGGGTCGCTTGGTCGGCGGCATCGCGCAGGCGCAGCTGATCATCCGCATTAATCCAGGGCAGTTGTTGTTGGGACAAAGCGGTCAGCGCATCGCGCTGTGGGGCGAGGTAACGGCGTAGCAAAGTGGCTTTGCGGCGAATGTCCGCGACCTTCCCGCGAGCCATTTCATAGCTGGCACTATTCGCGCTTTCGATCAGCTCCTCCAACTCATCCACACGCTCATTCAAACCTGTGATCGTCGGGGTCATCCGTTCGATCAGGGCTAGCGCAAATGAGGCCATAAACCCGCCAGGCGTTTTCGATACGGTTTGAGATTGCAACCGCTCCACCATGTCGCCAATCGCTCTGAGCGGCTTTCCGTTACAGCTAATCACCCGGCCCGATTGGATGAAGAACCGCAACAGAATCATATCTTCCGGATCGGCTCCTTCATTCAGGTTCACACCACGAAGATTGATCAGAACGTCGCGACCGCGCACAATCGTCCGGGGCCGTGTGTCGGCTGCCAGCAGGGTTTGTGTGGCGACACTGTCGACGCCTTCATCTTCGGTGAAGAGCGCCTGCGTTGCGGGGTCATTGCGATCAAAGTGATACCAAGAATAGCCTTCGCTCTGCGGGTCCCGAAAGGTCTCGCATGAGAGGGGCGTCGCCTGCCCATTGGCATCAACACTCCAAGCCTGAAGAATACCGCTCATAGATGTGTCTTATCGCTATTCGACTGCGGCGACTAGATCGGGAATTCCGAAATGAGCGTCGCGCGCATTAAGCCACGCAAACTGTTGCCGACATAGATCGCCTCAGCCTCACGAAGATCGTCCAAAGTGAGGTCCGCTTCAACAGCCTTGCCCTCGGCAAGTAAATCCGCGCGCAACACCCCGGGTAGGAGACCTGGCAAGCGCGGTGTCAAAAGCTGGTCGCCTCGCTCAATAAAAAACGATGTAAACGACCCCTCTTTCAGAAGACCGTCATCGCCGAGAAAAAGGACTTCGTCCGCATCGCTGAGCGCGCAAACACGCTCTCTCTCCCCATCATAGAAATCCCGCGCGGATGTTTTAATGTCTGTGCGCTGAACTGTATCCGTCAGCGGATAGCGCGAGATCGCGAGTTTCAGGACGTCTTTGGCGTCTGGGTAAGGATGAATGCTGACCTGCGTTTCGCCTTGAGCGTCCAAATCCACGCGGATCCTTTGGGGTGTTTCGGACGGATCAATGACCGGCAGCGGAGCACCCAGACGCGCGGCGTGGCGTTCTGCGCGGACCAACCCGTCCGGACCATTGCGCAAGGTCTCAAATTGCATCGCCGGCTGCGCGGACAGAATATCGGCTTTCAGCAAGCATTCCCGATATTCATCCGACCCATCTGAATCGAGCACCACACCGCTGCCCACATCATAACGAAGCTTGCCTTCCGCCAACAAAGCCGTCCGGATTGCCACAGAAAATGCGGTATCGCCTTCCGGACTGATATAACCGACGGACCCGCAATAAGGGCCTCGCAGGCCGGCCTCGAGTTCATAGATGATTTCCATGGCCCGAATTTTCGGCGCGCCCGTCACCGACCCACAGGGAAAGAGCGCACGGAAAATCGCGTCCCAAGAGGTCTCCTCCTGCAAAATGCCTGTCACCTGCGAGGTCATTTGCAAAAGCGTCGGGTAATCTTCCACGGCGAAGAGTTCCGGCACTTTGACACTACCCGGCACACAAAGCCGCGACAGATCATTGCGCAGCAAATCGACGATCATCAGATTTTCAGCGCGCGATTTGGCGTCTTCGCGCATATCATCATCCGCTTCTTTCGGACGCGTCCCTTTCATCGGGCGCATGCGCATGTCTGCCCCTTGCCGCTCAAAAAATAATTCCGGTGAGAAGCTGATAATCTCTGGCCCGCCCAAGGAGACAATCCCGCCATAGCGGCCCGGCTGCCGCCGCCGAAATCCTGCATAGAGGTGCGCCGCATCCGCGTCTGTTTCTCCCACCATCGGAAAGGTCAGATTGACCTGATAGACGTCGCCCGCGCGCAGATAGGTCTGAATAGCGTCAAAGCGCTCGATATAATCGGCTTCCGACCAGACGGGCAACAGATCGAGTTCAGGTGCACTGGCCCGGTAGAGCATGGTCGCGGGTGGATGATCGCTCGGCGCATCAAACACACCGAGACGAACTAGCTCAGTCCCTTCTTTTGTAAGCTGCGCCAGACGCGGTTCCAGCGCCGCACCGAATTCATAATCAAAGCCACCGGCAATCCAGAAACCTTCCGCCAGCGCCGACTCGATCTGCTCAAAAAAGGCGCTAACAGACTCGCCCATCCGAAATGTCAAAACGCGGTGCGGGTCTCGGAAATAGAGTTGCCGATGCGTTTTCTGATCATCCAGGAGGACGAACATCGGCTAGAAGCGAAAGCCCGGAATGAGCGCGCCCCAGATCGCATTGCGCGTTTGCAAAATGTCCGGTGCTTCACCGTCCAGGCAGCGCCGGAAACTGATCTGCATCCCCGGCGCAATCTGTCCCAACAGCCATTGATCGGCCTGGATCACATGCAGCCCGCGCGCATAACCGCCCGTGCAATGACCGTCTGCGAGCGCCAAAATGGGCTGGCCGTCCGGCGGGCATTGCAAGGTGCCAGGCAGGAGCGGACCGCTGGTCATCTGCAAAGGGTCGTCGGTCACAATCCGATCCCCCCGCAGCCGTGCGCCCATGCGGTCCGTGGCGGGCGTTGCGATAAAGGGCGTTGTGAAAAGATAACGGCGGCTCTCAGCAGACAGCTTATCAAATTCGGGTCCTGACCGCGCACGCAAAACGGCATGGCTGGATAGGAAAGGAATGTAACCGCGCGGAATAGTCCGGGACGCGGCGTAAGGCAGGTCGGCTGAGGCGATCTTGTCACCCACTTTCAAGGCCCGGCCTTCAATCCCGCCGAGTCCCGCAGGGAGGTAGGTCGAGACGGACCCCATAAACTCTTGCGCGGCCAATCCGCCTGCGACGGCGACATAGCCCCGGCATCCAGCCCGCGCATAGGACAGCGTCAGAATATCGCCCGCTTCCACATCAATGGCGCGGTTCAGATCGAGATTCATACCCTGAATTTGCGCCCACATTTGCGCGCCAGATACAGCAATTGTTGTGTCCTGTTCAAAACGCAAATGCAGCCCGCCCAGCGCGCATTCTAACGCAGGCGTGTCCCAGTCATTCCCGACCAGATGATTGGCGATAGCATAGGACAGCCGGTCAGCGGCACCAGAACGCGGGATACCCAGATGACGATAGCCCGGACGGCCACTGTCCTGAACCGTCGTCTGCGTCCCGCCATTCAGGATCGTGATGAGGGGCTTCACACTCATTGCGGCACAAACCGGATGCGGTCCCCTGCACTGACGAGGAAGGGTTCGTCACGGTTTGGATCAAACATGACTGAGTCTGTCCGGCCAATAATCTGCCACCCACCGGGGGATTCGAGTCCATAAATCCCGGTCTGCCAATTCGCGATGCCCACACTCCCCGCAGGTACCATGGCGCGCGGAGTGGCGTGGCGCGGATGATGTAGCGCTGGGTCCACTTCAGACAGGAACGTAAAGCCCGGAATGAATCCCATCATGCAAACGCGGTATTCTCTTGATGAATGGAACGCGATGATCTCCTTCGGGCTTTTGCCTGTCGCCTTAGAGAGCGCCTCCAAGTCGGGGCCGTTCTCGCCGCCATAATGAACGGGAATATCGACTAAGCGTCCTGACAGCTCAGCGTCAAACGCCGATAATTCTGCGATGGCTCTCCCGACCCGTTGATGAATGGCGACTTCATCAATGCTGGCCAGATCAAAACTGGCGACCAGACTGTCATAGCCCGGCATTATTTCGGTGAAGAAGACCTCTTTTCGAAGCTCTGCGGCCAGGGCGTGAACTTGCTCGCTTACAACGGCGTCAAATCCGGTGACATCCCATTCCACAAGGACGGCATTATCGCCGTAGCGGCGGAGTGAAGGCTGTGGGGGGCTCATGAGGCAAAAGCCTTGATCATCACGCCTTCAGCTTCGATGGCCGCTCGCGCCTGTCGCGCGGTCTCAACCGCGCCCGCACTATCGCCGTGCACACAGAGCGAGCGCGCCTGAATGTCGAGCCAGGCGCCAGACGCCGTGCGCACTTCCCCGGTCGTAGCCAGTCGGCGCGCCTGATCCAGTCGATCTGTCTGGTCTTTGATCACTGCGCCCGGTTCTTTGCGGGAGACCAAATGTCCATCGTCTGAATAGCGGCGGTCGATAAAGCCTTCCGCCACAAAGTGAAGGCCATGCGCCTCCGCCGCCTTACCCATTTCGGAGTTCGGCCCGCCGAGCATGATCAGGTTCGGATCGAGGTCAGCAATCACCTTCGCGATCAGATCCGCTTTCTCCGCATCACCCACCGCATCATTGTAAAGCTGGCCATGTGGTTTGACGTAAGTGACGCTCGCACCCTCTTCGCTCGCTATTTCGCAGAGGCGGACAATTTGCGACATGAGGCTTTCAGACAGCCCCCCTGATTCAATATCTTGTCCCAACACAAGCGACTTGCGTCCAAAATTCTCACGGTCCGGATAAGCGGGATGCGCGCCGATGGTCACGCCATGGGCCAGCGCGCCCTGAATGGTCCGCCGCATGGACGCGTCATCTCCAGCATGCCCTCCGCAGGCAATATTGGCTGAACTGATATGGGACAGGATGGCTGCTTCTGCCGCTTCCCAGTCAGGCGTGTCCGCCTCGCCAATATCGGCATTGAGGTCTATGGTTTTCATATGGTCGACTTAGCAGGTTTGTCCTGCGAGGAAAGCAGGAGAAAGGTCTTAGGAAACGCGGGTCAACAGACCTGCCCACAGGCATGACCGCTCGCCCAGGCCCACTGGAAATTATGCCCTCCGAGATGACCCGTCACATCGACGACCTCGCCGATAAAATAAAGTCCTGGGATCGTCTTGACCTCCATCGTCTTGGACGAGAGCGCGTCCGTTGAGACTCCACCACGCGTCACCTCCGCTTTGCGGTAGCCCTCACTGCCAGCGGGTTTGACCGACCATTCATTGAGTTGCAGCGCGAGGTTCATCAACTCTGTATCCGGCATATCAGCGAGGCGTTGATACTTGACCCTAGACGCAAAATGTTCGGCCAATCGCGCGGGCAGTCGCTCTTCCAGCCAGACTTTCGGCGATAGGCGCGGGCGCGTTTCTCTGTCCTGCTTGAGCACGCTCAGCGTATCCTCGCTGGGCGCAAGATCGACATTAAACCGCTCGCCCGGTTCCCAGTAGGAACTGATCTGCAAGATGGCGGGGCCGGAAATCCCTCTATGGGTGAAGAGTAGCGGTTCATCGAAACTGTATCGATCATTTGCGACGCGAACATCAACAGCCAGGCCGGAGAGCGCTTTGAGCGGGGCTGTCGCCTCATCTGTGAAGGTGAGCGGCACGAGCGCGGGAACAGTCTCAACAATGTCCAAACCAAACTGCTCAGCAACTTTATAGCCAAAGCGCGTCGCGCCCATTTTTGGAATGCTCGGCCCGCCTGTCGCGATAACAAGGCTTTCGCAGCTGATGGTCTGCGTCGCGGTTGTAACCACAAACCCCTCACCCATGCGGTCAACGCCCAGCACCTCTGTGCCGAGACGTAGCTCCACGCCTGCGCGGCGACATTCCTCCACCAGCATGTCGATAATCTGCGTTGACTTCCCCTGACAGAAGAGCTGCCCCTTAGCTTTCTCCTCCCACGCGATCCCGTGCGCTTCGACCATCTCCAGAAAGTCATAAGGCGTGTATCGAGATAGGGCGCTTTTGTGAAAATGCGGGTGCTGACTGATGAAATTCTCGTGCGACGAGAAAAGGTGCGTGAAATTGCACCGCCCGCCCCCTGAAATGCGAATCTTCTCTCCGGGCCTATCGGCATGATCTATTAAGAGGATTCGTCTATGTCGACGTCCGGCGACGATGGCCGCCATCATGCCCGCTGCGCCAGCACCTATGATGGTGACATCGTAATCGTGAAGGGATTGGCTCATTCTATTGAGGCGCTTAAGGGGAGAGTGACATTACGGCAATGGACGCCGCTGCACTTGCCCCGACAAAGAAGAGGAGGCCCCAATGTGGAAACATTTAACATGCTGGTTTTCTCTGGTCAGCTTAGTGGTCCTCAGCGCGCCATTCATGTCATCCTGCGCAAGCTATCAGGAGGAAGAAGGCCACCTCGCCTTCGCAGCGACTGCCCCGTTTCGTGTGTTCAATGTCGGCCAGGAACCCATTCCGGGACAACTCAACGCGCTGCATCAACCCTATGGCTATATTGACCAAAGCGGTTGCGAGGCTTGGACCCGCGAGATCAATGAGCTGGACGCCGCCATTGAGGCCAATGCAGGTCGCCGTGTGGGTTATCGACGGGATAGTGAAACCTTTGTCGGGCGGACGGGAAACCTGCGTGACCAAGGCGTGGCCGCGCTGGCCAATACGGCGGTCCCTTTCCGCGGCGTTGTCCGACAGCTGAGCGGCGCAGCCCGCTATGAGCAACGGGCCGAGCGCGCCTCTGACCGCGCGCGCTACCGGATTGGCTATCTTGTGGGCTTAGGCCGCGCCCATCGCTGTCCCGGCTTTGGGACGCTGCAACCCACACACAATTACGTCCCTCAACACAGAGCGACTCCACAGCTCAGCTATGATCCGTACCGGACGGCCCCAACTCCCCCGCACGCCACATCAAGGCCACACGGTACAGGCCCGCGATAGTCATCACGTCCGTTATTCGCCCTGTCGCAATGGCTGCTAGTGCTTCGTCCAGCTCAACATAAAGACGACTAATATCTTCGGTCCCTTCCGGGGACGCCTCACCTTGATGAAGACCTGTCGCCAGAAAGACCTGTCCCCATTCATCCGTGACAGAATTGGAGGTATGAACATCAAAGAGGTGAGTCCAATGATCCGCCGTCAGGCCTGTCTCTTCCTGTAACTCCCGCTTTGCGGCCGATTCCATTTCTTCATCCTTCGGCACACCGCCTTCCGGCAGTTCCCAACTATATTGGCCGAGCGTGTAGCGCGTCTGCCCGACCAGCCAGACGCCCGGTACCCCGTCCCGCACCTCAAACGGTACAATACCGACAGCCCGGTTCCTGAACCGCGTGACCCAATAAGTCCCATCCTGCCCGTCTGGGCGAATGACGACATTCTGCTCCAGATGGGTCCACGGGTTTTCGTACAGGACCTGCGTGCTGTGAGTCGTCCAAGGATTGGGAGGATCAGAGGGGAAAGTCATTCGGAGCTACAAGCAGGACAACCGCAGTCGAGCAATAGGCATGAAGGATCTATCTTGATCGATAACAGGAAAAAATGCGGTGATGTTGACATACAGCCAGCGAGCGAGGAGCCTGATTACAAGTGCAGTATCATTAGGGACGCATGAGATGAAATGTTTAGTGGTTGGCGGCACGGGATTTCTGGGTGGAGCGATTGTTGATGCGCTTGCTGAGGACGGGCACGAGGTCAGCATTCTGACCCGCGGAAAAACAAATCGTTCCCTTCCGCTTGGTGTTAAAGCCATCCACGCCGACAGGTTTGGCGATTTATCGGCGTTACAAAATACACCGTTTGAATGGGTTTTCGACACCTGTGCGTTTGAACCTGACGCTGTGAGACGCCTACTGGCTGTCGTGGGCGAGCGCTGTCAGCGTTACGTACTGATTTCATCCATCTCTGTTTATGGACGCTTCACCCAAAAAGGCCTGAGCGAGACGAATGCCGTTCCCGGTGCGACCGATAATGATCTGGCCGTTGCTGCAGGCTTATCTGAAGGTCAACGGGGATCGGCAAGTGCTTATGGGGCGTCCTATGGCCCTCTAAAGCGCGCTTGTGAGATCGCGGCACAGGACTGCATTGGTGACAGGGCCACAAGCTTGCGCGTGGGATTACTTATCGGGGCCGGCGATTATATGGATCGTCTTACATGGTGGGTTAGGCGGATTGACCAAGCGACTAATGACCGAAAACGAATCCCAGCACCCGCCCCAAAAGATCGTCTCGTACAAATGATCGATGTGGCGGATGTGGCCGACTTTGCTTTGCGCTGTGCTGAGAATGAATTGTCCGGCTTGTGGAATGTGACAGGAGCGCCCGAGCCCTTTGAGGGCGTTATGAAAACGATCATTGATGAAACAGGCTCGGACGCAGACCTCGTATGGATCTCAGAGCAATCCATTTTGAAGGCCGGGATTAGCCCTTGGACAGATATCCCGCTCATGGCGCCGCCCGTCCCAGAATTCCGATATTTCCTGGAGGTCAGCACGCAGAAAGCGGTGGATCATGGGCTCATCTGCCGCCCGCTTTCAAACACTCTGCGGTCCCTCATCACATGGGACCGAACGCAACGCGACCGGACGCTCATTGCAGGGATGAGTGAGGAACAAGAGGCTGCTCTATTGAGCTGACGATGGCTCGTAGCCGTTGAACGCGTGTCCAAAACAGAATTGGAACCCTCGATGCAGGGCTACCGCATCGAGGGTTCCACTCTACTCTCTAATACCGATAGGACAGTCCCAGCATGGCGCTGTTGCCTGTGGCGTCGCGGCCGGTTCCGTTGAACACACCGCCAGAGGCAAAGTAGCCGCCATATGCAATGATTGAGAGGCGGTCAGTCAGCTTTTGGCGGGCTGTTGCGCCAATCTCGACGCCAACAAAGTCGCTATCGCCTGTCCCAGCGGGCAGGAGCTGCGTGTTGAACAGTGTATATAGCGCGTCGTCCCGTTCCACCCGCCAGAAGGCGTGCACAAAGGGGGATACGCGGAGGTCATCGCCGAGCTGAACCGGAGCGGACGCTTTCAGCCACGCCAGATTGCCCGG
>JBCBGR010000061.1:0-12014 GCA_038526555.1 Pseudomonadota bacterium | reverse complement strand
ATAGAGGAGGCGATAACGCCCAGTGTCGCAAAATAGGCGGCACGTTTGCGAATATCGATCCTTCCGTCGAAGCCCATGTCGCTGATAAGATGGGTTTAAGCATTGAGCCTGTGTCATCACAGGTCATCCCTCGCGATCGTCATGCCGCCTATTTTGCGACACTGGGCGTTATCGCCTCCTCTATTGAAAACTTGGCTGTTGAAATCCGCCATCTTCAGCGCACAGAAGTGCTGGAAGCTGAAGAGTTCTTCTCGAAAGGACAAAAGGGAAGCTCGGCCATGCCGCATAAGCGCAACCCGGTCCTGACAGAAAACCTAACAGGTCTCGCCCGCCTCGTTCGCATGGCCGTGATCCCCGCCATGGAGAATGTCGCCCTGTGGCATGAGCGCGACATTAGTCACTCGTCTGTGGAGCGCGGGATTGGACCGGACACAACGATCCATCTCGATTTTGCGCTGCATCGCTTGGCGGCCGTGATCGAGAATTTGGTCATCTATCCTGAAAAGATGAAAGCTAATATGGATCGTCTGGGCGGCCTGCATAATAGCCAGCGTGTTCTCCTTGCCCTCACCCAAGCCGGTGAGCAGCGCGAAAGCGCTTACCGCCTTGTCCAGCGCAACGCGATGAAGGTTTGGGAACTATTCCGCACAGAGGGCAACGCAGGCGACGGCGCGTTTCGTGACCTCCTCCACGCCGATGAAGATGTGACAGCCCTTCTGAGCACGGAGCAGATCGATGCCATGTTCGATGACAGCTATCATCTGAAACATGTCGACACGATCTTCGACCGCGTTTTTTCGTAACCTCTTCGTCACAGTCCTTTCCAAAGCCTTTCAGGACGAGACCGCCTTGGTTTCGAGACTCTAAACGGAACGGAGGCTCTTGGTTTCCAGAGTCTAAAGATATGGCGCCTTTTCGGGCGCCACTCTTAGGCTGATGAACTTACCTCAGAATTATTTATTACATTAAAACAGTAAGTTAGACGATAAATTAACGAGTCTGGAAACTAATCTGAATCGCATCTTAGCGCGTGATTCTCTGTTTCTTCACGGTCCTGCGTCACATTCCGGGTCAAGGATGAGACATGCCACCCGGCATTTGCAGACAGGACACGACATGAAACTTTCTTCTCTCGCACCCACAGCCGCACTGTTGAGCGCACTGATGGCTGCCCCCGCCTTCGCCAGCCCGGACGTCTATGTAGTGAATTTCCGACACGCGGAGGATGCAAGTTCGCAGCAGCTCAATGCCCAACTGCCGGACGTGCTTCGCATGGCTGAAGTCAACGCGGAAGAAGTCATTATCGACACGACCACAGCGGCCAAATGGACCAAGGCCGCGCACGACGCCTTCAACCGCGACATCGTCCCTGTCTTCAATAAGTGGGTCGGCCTGCCCGGTTTTGCGGCTGTTGTCGACGCTGATAGCAAGTCGATCATTGGTTGCCTGACACCACGTGCCGATGCTGACACGCTGGCGCGTGAGCTGCGTAACATGGCGGCTCAGTCCAAGGGCGAAGCGGTTATGACCGCCGCGAGCTCTAATACTATCACAGCATGCCCTGACACCTTCAATATTCCACCTGTCCAATAGAGACAGGACCACAGCTTGGGAGTGGTGGTGCCTGCACGACTCAGTCGTGCAGGCATTCGCATTTTCGACGATCTGACAATCGGCTGAAGATCACAGTCGCGTGGGTTAGCGAAAAACTGGCATGATGCTCGCAAGGACACAAAAATGCGCACGCGATTAA
The DNA here is from genome assembly GCA_038526555.1 of Pseudomonadota bacterium. Taxonomy (GTDB): domain Bacteria; phylum Pseudomonadota; class Alphaproteobacteria; order Caulobacterales; family Maricaulaceae; genus Litorimonas. Next base: position 10,261 of record JBCBGR010000061.1, on the reverse strand, counting down.
CATCATTCCTGACCCTCACAGCCCTGGCATTCGCTAGCTTTGGGACTGTTGCCTCCATTGCAAAGGCTCAAACCTACCGGGTCACGCAAACGATGCCCGATGTTTATGTCGTCATGTTCCGCGCGGATTGGTGCGCGCCCTGCAAAATCGTCGAGCCACGACTGAGCGATGCGCTTCACAGCTTGCAGGACCCCCGCATTGAATATCTCAATATTGATATCTCAGGCGGGAACGGCAGTTGGAACGCCAATGCCGTTTTCGATCGCGGCATTGTGGATCAGTATAATCGCTGGATGGGCGTGACGGGCTTTGCAGCGATTATCGACGCGGACACGAAACGCACGCTCGGCTGCATCAACATGACTTACGATACAGCCGCCATGACAACGCATATCCGCAACCTGCAGAACCAGGCGCAGCGAAATCAGCAGTCTTTCGACCTCACCTGCCCCGAGCCCAATAATCCGGTTTAACGTCTAGCTTTCTGACGGCTCAGCGCCGTTCGGTGTTTCGCCATCGGCTTCTTCATCAGTTTCAGCAATCCGACCGACACTCACGACCTGTTCGTCCTCACGCGTCCGGATAATCCAGACACCTTTTGAGCTGCGCGACACGATGGATACCTTATCCACACCAGTACGAAGCAGCTGTCCGCCATTGGTCACCAGCATGATCTGATCCGTATCTTCAACCACGAAGCTACGGACCAATTCTGCATCAGGCGCTTTCTTTCCACGATCCAGATTCTGCGCTTTAACGCCACCACCCCCGCGGCCTTGCACCTTATAGCGATATGATGACGTCCGCTTGCCTAGTCCATCATTCGCAATCGTTAGCAGGAACTGCTCCGCCGCACTCAGCGCACCATAACGCTCATCAGAGAGGCTAATGTCCTCGCCGCCGTCATCATCTTCAACAACATCTTCGACATCATCGCCGAGCGCACGACGCTCAATCGTCGAGCGTTTCAGATAAGCATTACGCTCTTCAATCGTCAGATCGACGTGGCGTAGCACCGCCATACTGATGACATGATCATCCCCCGACAGCTTGATCCCACGGACACCCGTTGAAGATCGGCTGTTAAAGCGACGGACATCCGTCACGCAGAAGCGAATGGCTTTACCCTGCGCAGTCGTAAGCAGGATATCGTCCGCCTCACTCACGACGCGAACATCGACAATGCCGTCGCCCTCATCGGGTTTCATCGCGATCTTACCGTTCCGGTTCACGCGGGTGAAATCAGCCAGACTGTTCCTCCGGACACCTCCAGAGCGCGCCGCAAACATGATATCGAGCTCCGCCCAGTCATCCTCGTTCTCCGGCAGAGCCATGATGGAAGTAATGCGCTCATCAGAATCGAGCGGAAGGAGTTGATTGAAACTACGCCCGCGCGTAGCGGCACCGCCTTGCGGGATCTTCCAGACCTTCAGCTTGTACGCCATACCTGTCGAAGAGAAAAGTAGGACAGGCGTGTGTGTCGTAGCGACAAAGACCGTCGTGACGAAATCTTCGTCCTTCGTCTGCATGCCGGAACGTCCCTTTCCGCCCCGGTTCTGGGCACGGTACGTATCCAGCGGCGTGCGTTTGACATAGCCATTGTCTGTCACGGTCACGACCATGTCTTCGACGGCAATCAGATCTTCATCATCAAAATCAAATCCGCCATCGACAAATTCGCTTTTACGGTCCGTCGCAAACTTCTCTCGCACCTCGGTCAGTTCATCGCGAATGATGGTCCGCACACGATCCCGAGACCTCAAGATTTCAAGCAAGTCAGTAATCTTCGCCGCCAGCTTTTCCGCTTCGTCAGTGATTTCTTCCATCCCGAGCGCGGTCAACTTCTGGAGTCTGAGGTCCAGAATGGCACGCGCTTGCTCTTCCGTCAGACGAATAGTCCCATCGTCTTGCAGACGAGACCGCGGGTCCGCGATCAATCGGATGAGCGCGCCCATACCTTCTGCGGGCCAACTCCGCGATGTCAGCGCTTCACGGGCGGCTGCCGGATTAGGCGACGTGCGGATGAGACGAATAATCTCATCAATGTTGGCAACGGCCGTGGCCAGACCGACCAAAATATGCGCCCGGTCACGGGCCTTGCTGAGGTCAAACTTTGTCCGCCGCGCAATTACATCTTCGCGGAAGGCGAGGAACGCTTCCAGCATATCCCGGACGTTCATTTGCTCCGGTTTACCGCCATTCAGGGCGAGCATATTGGAGCTGAAATTCTGCTGAAGCGGCGTATACCGGAAGAGCTGATTAAGAACCACGTCAGCGACCGCGTCCCGCTTCAACTCGATGACCACCCTCATGCCAACACGGTCCGATTCATCGCGAACCGCTGAAATGCCTTCAATGCGCTTCTCGTTCACTAGGGACGCGATTTTTGAGATCATGGAGGCTTTGTTCACCTGGAACGGGATTTCGGTCACGATGATGGCGTAACGGTCCTTACGGATTTCCTCGACCTCAGTCCGCGCCCGCATGGTGACAGTGCCGCGCCCTGTCAGAACGCCTTGCTTGGCCCCGCTGCGACCCATGATGAGCCCACCTGTTGGGAAATCTGGTCCAGGGATAATTTCAAGCAGCTCTGAATCACTCAGTGCGCCATTATCGAGCAACGCCATCGCGGCATCGCAGACCTCGCCCAGATTGTGCGGCGCGATATTGGTCGCCATACCAACGGCGATGCCGCCAGCCCCATTGACCAGAATGTTCGGAAAACGGGCCGGAAGGACAACTGGCTCGCTTTCAGAGGCGTCGTAATTGTCCTGGAAGTTGACCGTATTCTTCTCAATATCGGCGAGAAGCTGCGCGGCGGGGTGGTCCATGCGCACTTCTGTGTAGCGCATCGCGGCAGGCGGATCGCCGTCCACAGAGCCGAAATTCCCCTGCCCGTCGAGCAGCGGCAGACGCATGGAGAAGTCCTGCGCCATGCGGACCAACGCATCATAAACGGCGCTGTCGCCATGCGGGTGATATTTACCGATCACATCGCCCACAACACGCGCCGACTTTTTGTAGGGGTTGTCGCGTGTGAAACCGTTCTCATGCATGGAATAGAGAATGCGACGGTGAACGGGCTTCAACCCATCGCGGACATCCGGGATGGCGCGGCTGACGATCACGCTCATGGCGTAGTCGAGATAGGAGCGTTTCATCTCCTCTTCGATCGTGACGGGGGAGACGTTCGGGTCCTTTTCAGGGCCTGTTTCCGTGCTGTCGTCTGTGTCGTCGCTCACATCAATATCCCAACGGCTCCGGTCGAAAACCCAAGGTTTTGAGTGTTACGATTCGGCAGCGATTTGTTTGCACAAACCTAGCAGTTGAGAGGTGTGATCACAAATTTTCGGCGCATTTTCCGGCGCTACAGAAACTGTGAAATCAGATCGTTTATTAGACCGGTTTCAGGGTTCTAATCTCCTATGGCCTTAGGCTTTCAGAGCTATCAGAGAGACTAGTTCACCAGACGCACACTACGGCGACTTGTGCCCTCAGGCGTCATGGTCGCCAAGACATAGCGCAGATCATCCAGGCTTTTCACTTCAGCGTAAACTGACTGTTCGTCATCGGAGAGTTGCACGGTCAAGCCATTCGGGAGACGCTTTGTCTTTAGCATATTGGCGCGTTGCGGTTGATTGGTCTGACGATCCTGCGCGGCGTCATCTTTGCCGAAGATACAAGCCTTAGTGACCTCAACGGTCTCTTCGTCTTCAGGCGCCATATTCACTGCAATGACAGAGATATTTTCTTCGACCCGCGCAGCTTCACAAGTATCTAAGACTCTTTCTGTCTGTGTGAATTCACACAGATTTCCAACACGCCCCAGCGCTTTAGCATGCCCAACCCGTGCATTTTTCACCGCAGTCACTGCCGGATGATCGGTGGCTTCGCCTGCAGAGTTGCGCCAACCTTGACCATCCAGTCGGTCGTTCAGCATTGCATCGACAACCTGAGCGAAATTGTCATCATTTGCATTGATAGACCCAGGATATCCCAGTATCCTCCAAAGCAGACCCGCTTGGTTATAGGCTAGAACCAAATCTGTCGTAAATCGATCCACATCATTGATCGCTGTCCGACATTGTGCGTCGCTGTGCCATCAATCTGCTGTGCCTCAGATAAATACTTCCCCTTCTGATCCGCTTTTTCGTCATCGATACCACCCTCGGTGATGTAGATCATGAAGCGATCACGCTGGCCGACATCTTTCTTGTCTTGGACCTGATCATCGAGCGCCGCTTCAATGGCGGCACTCGGCACACTACCCTCACCGAGAGTCATATTGACAAGAGCGTCAGTGACACCGGTGACACCCGGCTCGAGTGGAACGGTTTCACCCGGAACAGCGCCCCAGTTAAACCCGTAAAGCCCACTGCTCAGGTTCATTTCAGCCATCGCAGCGCCGCCCATGGACCCTTCAAGGTCTTTGAGGACATTTGCCAGCGCTGCACGAACCGCCGCGCTTTTGCTGCCGCTGTCAAAGCGACCCGTCATTGAAGACGACAGGTCGAGAATCACTGAGAGTGAAATCGCTGACATGGATGAGGTGACACTCTCTTCTGCCAGTGATGAGGCCGAGACGCGCCGCGCATTTGTACCAAGAACGCCCGCGAACATCATGGGGACTTCAGCACTCAGCGAGACGTAAACCTGCTCACCCGTGCCGCGTACTTCGATATTATCGGCAATATTTTCAAACTGCGCGAGTTTGGACGCATGGCTTTGGATCGCCGCTTTGGCGATCTGAACACGCTTTTGATGGCTCGCATCTTTGGGCGTGGCTGCTGCCAAGGCGGCTGAGTCAGTAATCGACTATAAAGATTGATGCGTTGAGAAAAGACGGCTGCCATCCATGGCCGCGCCCACCGCTGTTGCCAGGATAAGGCCGACAACACTGGTCGTAACCGTTAGATTACCGCTTGTATTTCGCCAGAATGACTTCTTGCCCCGAGAACTCATCACCACACCCTTGTTTTGATAACTCGGGTTTAAATTCAAACGGTGAAATTGAGTTTAGCAAACAGGGTTAGGTTTTTCAAAGCAGTGGAAAAACTCATTTATTTCAATAACATAAAGGATATAAACCTCAAAACACAACCCTTAGGTTATGTAATAGTGTATTATCCCGCCTTCTCAGCCGGTGGATCCGTATAGATCAGCAGCGGGGCTGCATCCCCATCACTATCGACGACATCACCATTAATCACGACTTCGCCGACGCCTTCATAGGAGGGCAAATCATACATGGAATCGAGCAGAATGCCTTCCATAATGGAACGAAGTCCGCGCGCGCCCGTCTTCCGGGCCAAAGCCTTTTTCGCGATGGCTTGCAGCGCATCATCCGTGAAGGTCAGCTTCACATCTTCCATGTCGAAGAGTGTTTGATACTGCTTCACAAGCGCGTTCTTCGGCTCTGTCAGGATTGTGACAAGCGCTTCTTCGTCCAGATCTGTCAGCGTGGCGATGACAGGCAAACGACCAATAAATTCCGGGATCAAGCCGAATTTTTGAAGGTCTTCCGGTTGAACACCGCGCAAAATATCGCCGATGCTCCGGTCATCCTCGTCTTTGACTTTTCCGCCAAAGCCGATGGAGGCCTGATCACCGCGGTTTGCAATCACCTTGTGAAGCCCCGCAAACGCACCGCCGACAACGAAAAGGATGTTGGTGGTATCAACTTGCAGGAATTCCTGCTGTGGGTGCTTCCGCCCGCCTTGTGGCGGCACAGAGGCCACAGTGCCTTCCATGATCTTCAGGAGCGCTTGCTGTACGCCCTCACCTGAGACGTCCCGCGTAATTGAGGGATTGTCAGACTTGCGGCTGATTTTATCGACCTCATCAATATAGACGATACCGCGCTGGGCGCGCTCAACATTGTAATCTGAGGCCTGAAGCAATTTGAGAATGATGTTCTCGACGTCTTCGCCCACATAACCCGCTTCTGTCAGCGTGGTCGCATCGGCCATAGTGAACGGAACATCGAGGATGCGCGCCAGGGTTTGCGCCAGTAGCGTTTTACCGCACCCAGTCGGTCCGACGAGCAGGATGTTCGATTTTGCCAACTCAACATCAGGGCTCGTTGCCGCGTGGTTCAAACGCTTATAGTGGTTGTGAACAGCAACGGACAGAACACGCTTCGCGTAATCCTGTCCGATGACATAATCATCGAGGATGTTGCAGATTTCTTGCGGGGTCGGAACACCTTCCTGCCCCTTGGACAGAGAGGACTTCCCCTCTTCCTTGATAATATCCATGCAGAGTTCGACACATTCGTCGCAGATGAAGACCGTTGGGCCCGCAATCAGCTTGCGAACCTCATGCTGGCTTTTGCCGCAGAAAGAACAGTAAAGTGTGTTCTTGCTCTCGGTCGTCTTACTCATACGCTTTTCTCGCTCAGACCTGACTTACGTCCCCTGAGCCCCCTGCAATCTGAGTGCCGAGACGGGCTCAGCACTCAGTCTCTATGACAGGTTTGTGTAAACACTGTCTTTCGATTCCCATACGACACCGATTATTGTGGTTAGGCAAGCCTGTTTATGCCTTTCCCTAGCCACAGAGGTGCATATTCAAAGCAGGTAAAAGACTTAAGCGTCTTCGCCGCGCTTCACATAGACATGATCGACTAGACCGAAATCCTTGGCTTCATCAGCGGTCATAAAGTGATCACGATCCAGCGTTTTCTCGATCGTCGCGTATTTTTGACCTGTATGTTTGACGTAGATTTCGTTCAAACGCTTTTTCATCGCCAGAATATCTTTGGCATGGCGTTCAATGTCGGAGGCCTGCCCACGGAAGCCACCAGACGGCTGGTGCACCATAATCCGGGCGTTCGGCAGTGCGACACGCATATCTGCATCACCGGCAGCGAGCAGGAGCGAGCCCATGGATGCGGCCTGACCGATACAGACAGTCGAAACAGGGCAGCGGATATATTGCATCGTGTCATAAATCGCCATGCCAGCCGTCACTACGCCGCCGGGCGAGTTGATATACATGCTGATCTCTTTCTTGGGGTTTTCTGACTCCAGGAAGAGAAGCTGGGCGCAGATAGAGGCGGACATATTGTCCTCCACGGGCCCTGTCAGGAAAATAATGCGGTCCCGCAGCAGGCGGGAGTAAATATCAAAGGCGCGCTCGCCTCGGGAGGACTGCTCAACAACAGTCGGGATCAGGTAATTTGTAACTGAGTTCAGTTTCTCAATCGGGTCGTACATGCGTCAAAAGCTTTCAATGTTGAAACGGAGAGTCGGCGACTAACCTCTATTTGTTACCATATTGCGATCACAACCCGGCTTCGCAAGAGCCTGTGACCGCGACATGCGTGCATAGCCTCTATAAACAAGCCGCCAAAGAAAAAGCCGCCCCAAAGGAGCGGCTTGATCATTCAGTCTGTGGGAGACCCTAGAGCATGGGGTCATCTTCGAAGAGTGTGTCGCGGTCGACTGTCTTGTCTTTCACCGTGGCTTTCTCTGTGATCAGATCGACGACCTTCTCTTCATAGATCGGCGCACGAAGCTGCGCGAGCGCCTGTGGGTTCTTCTGATAGAACTCGATGACCTGCTGTTCCTGACCTGGGTAACGACGGGCCTCAGCAATCAGAGCGCCTTGCAACTCTTCGTTGGAAATATCGATATTCTCTTTCTGGCCCATTTCCGCCAGAACCAGACCCAGACGCACGCGGCGCTCAGCAATTTTGCGATAATCCGCTTCGAGATCTTCATCAGATTTGGCCGCATCTTCTTCGTCCAGCTGACCGGCTTCTTTCTCGGCCTTCACCTGATTCCAGATGTTGGTGAATTCTGTCTCAACCATGCTTGGTGGCAGTTCAAAGTCATGCTTGGTGTCCAGCTCATCCAAGATCGCGCGCTTCAGCTTCATGCGAGATTGAGCGTCCAGCTCGGCGTCCATCTGCTCGCGGATCGCTGTTTTCAGCGCATCCAGGTCTTCCATGCCAAAATTCTTGGCGAGATCATCATTCAGCTCGGCTTCTTTCTCGCCTTGAACTTCGTGAACGACGGTTTTGAAGACAGCTTCTTTACCGGCCAGATCAGCCGCTTGGTAATCTTCTGGGAATGTGACGACGACGTCTTTTTCTTCGCCCGCTTTCACACCAATCAGTTCGTCTTCAAAGCCTGGAATGAATGTACCGGAGCCGAGAACCAGCTGGTGGCCTTCCATGGCACCGCCTTCGAACTCTTCGCCGTCAATGGAGCCGACAAAGTCGATCAGGACCGCATCGCCCTTCTTGGCTTTAGCAGTCTTAGCTTTCTTCTTATAAGTCTTCTGACCCTTGGCCAGTTCTCCGAGACGCTCATCAACGGCCTCATCAGTGAGCTCAGTCTTCAGACGTGTGAACTTAAGCTCTGATGGATCAACCGACTCAAACTCAGGGATGCTTTCAACCGTCATGTAGTAGTCGAGGTCAGCCTTGCCTTTTGTGACGTCTTCACCATTGGCGCGCAGATCGATCTGCGGCTGACCGGCTGGGCGCAGCTTATTGTCGTTGATCGCCTGCTGGCTGGTTTCGTTCAGGACTTCCTCGACAACATCCTTCATGATGCTTTGGCCGAACATCTTGCGAATGTGAGAGACAGGCACTTTACCGGGACGGAAGCCTTTCAGAGAGACCTCTGGCTGGATCTCTTTAATCTTGGCGTCGAGCTTTTCCTCAAGCGCTTCTTTTTTGACTGTGACCTGATATTTCTTTGTCAGGCCTTCGGATTCGAGTTCCTTGATGTCCATCTTATGTCTCTGACTATCTATGGGGCATTGCAGGTGCGCCCGGTGGAGGCCGGGGTCTGTCATATACCGGGCTCGGATTGAAGTTCGCGGCGCTATGCCATGCGTTGGCGCATCTTTCAATATGAGGGTCTGCCAAAATTCAGACAGGTCTTTACGGCCTGATTTGATGCCTTATGGGACTTTTCCATGATCGCCATGACACCGAAAAGAAGACCTATGTCATGATGGAACCTGGCTGGCTTCTCTATTTGGGAATATTTTTTGGCCCCTTTGTCCAAGAGGACGCCGCAGTAATCGCGGCAGCGACGCTATCTGAGGCTGACCCAGCTCACTTCCCGAATATCTTCTTTGTGATTTTGGCGGGCCTGTTTCTCTCAGATATCTGGAAATACTGGATCGGGCGTGCAGCTCACACTTCGTCTCGCGCCCGCGCCTACGCCGAACGCGAGCATATCGTCTCATTTCAAGGCAAAGTCAGACGCAATCTGTTTCTTACGCTTCTTACCGCCCGATTCTTACCGCTCGCGCGCGTTCCGATGTATGTGGCCTGCGGCTACTTCAAAGTCAGCTACGCGCATTTTTGCGCCTACATCTTTGTCACAGCGTTCGTTTACTGCGTTGCGATTTTTGTTTTCTGTCACGCACTCGGTGAGGTCTTTGGAGACCGAATCGAAATGGTGGTTGCTTCTATCGGTGTGGCAGCTGTGATTGTTATCGGGCTGGCCTTTTGGCTGCGAAAGAAACGCTCCCGCGCCTAGCCGTCCATCATCCCGGCTTCATTCACGCTTTCGACCCAGTCCACGATATCACGCATGGCTTCCGCGTTGGCCGTTTCGATTGCGGCAACGATTGAGGAGATACGGGCTGCCCGTGCGCGAGAGGTATGTTCAACAGTAAATGTTGCAATCAAGTTCCGGTCAGCGGCATTGGCGAGTGTAGCGGTGTAACTCACGACAGCGAGGGGCGCTAACCCTTCACCTTGATCGAATTGCGCTTCGAAATTTTTGATCGTCAAGTGAAGGCGGATATCTGTCCGTGTTCCGGACTGCGGCAGGACACCGATCAGACTCGGTGTTTGCGCAAACGCGTCGACCATAAGCTGTTGTAGCATATTCGGCGTGAGTTCCGGCCACTCGGCTTGTGCAGCCGTCGACAGACGACGTCCATCCGGCGAGACGACAATCGATCGCGTGTTGAAGACATCAATGGTTGACGGACGATCCACACGGATCACAGTAGCATCTGTACGCGGCTGAACCGTCTCACCCCCGACAGAGAGACGGTAAACGACGTTGGCCGGCGCAGGTTTTGGTAGAACACTACAGGCAGTCAGGGCGACGGCAGCGGCCGCGATCAAACAAGAACGGATCATTGCGGTAACTCCACCACATCAGCTTGCTGACCCGAGATAAATTCCAACGGGTTTTGCTCAAGCGCATCGGCCACACGTCCGAGAGACAGAACAAGGCGTCGGATCGCATCGACGGTTTCTTCCAGATCCGTCAGACCTGAATTG
>JBCBGR010000060.1:0-12031 GCA_038526555.1 Pseudomonadota bacterium | reverse complement strand
GAAGTCGTGGATGGGTTTGCAATGTGGGTGTGTGCGTCACAGGCGCACAAAGATGTGAAGGTATCGACAGCTTGACGCTGACAGAGAGAACGGGGCCGACAAAACGGCGTGTCACGCCTTCTCCAACGTACATTGGAGCGGATGCTGGTTCCGTTTGGCTGCATCCATCACCTGCGCAACCTTCGTCTCGGCGACTTCAAACGTGTAAACGCCGCAGGTCCCGATGCCTGTCTGATGCACATTAAGCATCACACGTGTCGCTTCTTCCTGAGATTTCTTGAAAATTCCCATGAGGATCGAGACGACAAACTCCATCGGCGTGTAGTCATCGTTCATCAGAAGAACGCGGTACATGGACGGCTTTTTCGTCTGCTCGCGCGTTTTGGTCGCGACACCGCGCTCCAAATCATCACCTGGATTTCCGGGGGTGCCTTTGGCTCCATCATCCGAGCCGGATCTGCTGATATTCATCGAAATTCGCGTCATATCACTTTCTACTCTAGGGCGCTGCGAGCGGTTTGCAATCCCGGCGCGGCAGTTCGTCCATGTGGATACGTCTGCGCACGGTTAAGAGGCGTTAACCACTTTCTAACGGCCAGACATTTAGCAGTTCGCCATGAATTGGGTGCGCTTGCTTGTGATTTCAATGGTGGTTTTGACCATGGCCATGATGGCGCGTGCCAACACGGCTCAAGCCGCGGAAGGCCGTTACGCCTCAATCATCATCGACGCAGGCAGTCTGGACATTCTTCACGCCCGAGAGATTGACGCGCGGCGTCACCCGGCGAGCCTCACAAAAATCATGACGCTTTACATGACGTTTGAAGCGATTGACCAAGGTCGGTTATCTCTCGACAGCCTCGTGACGATTTCGCCCCATGCTGCGCGCACACCGCCTGTCTCCATGGGGCTGAAAGCGGGAGACAGAGTCAGGGTCGATACGCTCATCCAAGCCGTGGCTGTCAGAAGCGCGAATGACGCCGCCACCGCCTTGGCCGAAGCTGTCTACGGCAATGAAGCCGTCTTTGTCGGACAGATGAATCAGCGGGCTCAACAACTAGGCCTGCGACAGACGCAGTTCCGCAATCCGCACGGACTTCCCAATGCGGACCAAGTCACCACGGCGCGAGACATGGCAAAACTCGCCGTCGCGACTTTGCAACGTTTTCCCCATCATTATCACTATTTCGGCCAAACCCATTTTCGTGGGCGCAAGAACACAAACGCCCTGCTCACACAGCGCGCCGATGTGGATGGGTTTAAGACCGGATATACGCGCGCTTCCGGATATAACCTGACCGTCAGCGCCGTGCAGGGTGAGGATCGAATCATTGCTGTGGTACTGGGCGGAGCCTCGCCGGATTCGCGCAATACACATATGTCAGACCTGATTGATCGCGGGTTTGAGGTGATTAATCAGCCGAGAGCCGCTACGATCATGGCGTCCGCACCTGTCGCCCAAGGTCCCAAGACCTGGTCCTTGCAGATTGACGGATTTGACAGCCCGGCTGAGGCTGCCATTCTGGCAGAAACATTCGTACGCACCGCTGGAGTTGGAACCGTTTCACCAAAACGACAAATTCACGGCAACCAACCCGTCTTCAGCATTCGGATTAATGATCTCGATCAGGCCATGGCCCGTGATCTTTGCGCCCGCCAGAGAGACCTTCTGAACATCGAGCCGCGACGCTGCAAAATCGTCTCTGTTGCGCAAACGGGATAGATCAACATCCTAACCGCCTAGCGTCAGAGAGTTTTCTTGCTTAAGGCGCGCCGTCATGATGACGCGATTTCCAACCGTTGACACAGAAACGGCGCTTAGGGCCCGGATGTCTGGCTTTGCTGAAGACCGGCAGCGGACAGCCTTTGTCCCGACCATGGGCGCGCTCCATGAAGGCCATCTCTCGCTGGTTCGGATCGCCAAACGCGCAGCAGATAAAGTCGTTGTCTCCATCTTCGTGAATCCGACGCAATTCGCCCCCGGAGAGGATTTCGAAGCCTACCCGCGTGATATCCACGCCGATTTGGAACAGCTGGCGCAAGAAGGCGTCGATCTGGTCTACTTGCCCCAGACAGCCTCCATGTACTCAGGCGATCACAGTACGCAGATCATTGTCGGGGATGTAGGCGAAGGTCTTGAGACTGACCATCGCCCGACCTTTTTCCATGGAGTCGCGCTCGTTGTCGCGAAGCTCTTTAACCGTGTTCGGCCTGACTTCGCGATCTTTGGCGAGAAGGATTACCAGCAGCTCGCCGTGATCCGCCGCATGGTGCGCGATCTGGACATGCCAGTCGAGGTTATTGGTGCGCCGATTGCGCGCGATGATCACGGGCTCGCTCTCTCCTCCCGTAATCGCTACTTCGATGCAGATGGGCTGTCGATTGCGCGACAACTCAACCAGATCATGTTCGCGGTGCGCCATGATCTGCTGGCAGGAAGCAATGTTCAACCGCTGCTCGAAAAAGCTCAAAAAAACCTCCTCACAGCAGGGTTTTCAGACGTCGATTATGTGGCACTGACGGATGCGGAGTCTCTCGCCCCTCACACAGCTGGCCCAGCCACAAAACCCATGCGCTTGCTCATCGCCGCGCACTGCAAGGGCGTTAGACTGATTGATAATTGCGCCGTAACTCACACGGCAGACTGAACAAGGCAGACCTCATGATCACGCTTCATCACCTCGAAAATTCGCAATCGATCCGTATCCTCTGGCTACTAGAAGAGCTGGGCATCGAGTACGGGTTCAAAATGTATGACCGCGATCCTGAGACCATGCTCGCGCCGGCTGAATTCAAAGCCGTCTCACCCCTCGGCACGGCTCCGGCCCTGACCGACGGCGATGTTGCGATTTCCGAGAGCAATGCGATCATCGACTATATTCTGGATCAGGTAGACGGCCATGATTTACGGCCCAAGGCTGACGATCCTGACAGAGCCGATTACCTCTTCTGGTTCCATGCCGCCCAAGGCAGTTACCAGTCGCTGCAGACAGGTCGGTTTGTGAACTCGATTGCGGTCGAACGCTCCCCACGACTGCTGCGCGGCCTGATTGGTGCTATTATGGGGAAACTGGATGAAGGGTTCTACACGCCTCGCCTAACCGCCATCATGACCTTGATGGAAGAACAGCTGTCCGAGCACGCTTATCTGGCGGGCGAGCGTTTCACGGCAGCGGACATCGCCTTTGGCTACACGCTTCAAATGACATCAATGCGTGGGAGTCTCGGCGAGGCTTATCCTGTGACCCAAGCCTATGTTGACAGCATCGAAGCCCGCCCTGCCTGGCAAGCAGCTTTAAAAAAAGACGGTAAGTTTGTCGGCGTACCCGTCAGAAAGTCCTGATCTCAAAAAGTCTTGACCATGGTGTAGAGCGGGACTGGAACGCGCCCCTTTTCGTCGAAGAACGATTTTTCGACTGTATATCCGCACTTCAGGTAGAAAGGCCGACCCGCCTCTGTCGCCGCCATTTCCAGGCTCTTGAACCCGGCTTTTTTCGCGGCAGCTTCTGATGCTTCCAGTATCATGCGGCCGACACCTTTCTTCGTATGATCGGGGTGGGTATACATGGCTCTAATCCGGGCGCGCTCGGTTTTAGGGTCAAGCAAACGCGCATTGCGACCTTGGGAGTCATTATTGCCGTAAAGCGTTTCCCGGAACGACCATCCGCCACATCCAATAATCGTATCGCCTTCAATGACACAAAAATAAGTCCGGTCCTCAATCAGTTGCGTATCAAGACCCATAGAAAGGCGCGACGCTTCAATCTGATCGGGATCGAGGTAACCTTTTTGAAGAATGGATATGGCCTGCTGTTGCAGGTCGATAATCGTCTCAACGTCTTGCAATGTCGCGAGGCGAATAGTTGGATTTTCTCGACTATTCATATGATTTCCTTGCGTAACCCCGCAAATGTTGCGAAAAGGACACATCCCCTTCATAAAATAGTCATGTTGCGCAAAAACCTCGTTGCCGACCTGACTTTATATCCCTAGTCGCGGCAAAGTTTGCCTTTGCGTTTGATCAAGCCAGTCTTTTTCGCGCGTACCGCAGACAGGAACAACTAGGGTAATTTTATGAAGTTTCAAAGCTACAAACGATGGCTCGCCGTAGGCGCGTCTTCAGCAATGCTCGCAGTCAGCACGAGCGCTGGTTCAGCACTCGCACAAGACAATGAGCCATCCGTCGATGATGAAATCATCACAATTGGTACACGACGCGCACAACGGTCTGCGGCAGACACACCCGCTCCCGTCGATGTCATCTCGGGTGTCGAGTTCACACGAAATGCAGCCAATGATGTTCAAGATTTGCTGCGGACCTCTGTCCCATCATTCAACATCAATACACAGCCTATTTCTGACGCGGCCTCAATTGTCCGCCCGGCAAACCTGCGCGGCCTATCTCCAGACCAGACTTTGGTTCTGGTGAACGGTAAGCGTCGTCACCGTGGCTCTGTTATTTCATTCCTAGGCGGAGGTATTTCTGACGGCGCGCAAGGCGTCGACATTTCTGCGATCCCATCTATCGCCCTGAAGCAAGTAGAAGTACTCCGCGACGGTGCGTCTTCACAATATGGTTCAGACGCCATTGCCGGTGTGTTGAACTTTGTCCTGAAAGATGCGCCAGAAGGCGGCATGATCGAAGCCCAGTACGGCACGACCTATGAGGGTGACGGCGACAATTGGCGGATTTCCGGTAATATTGGTCTACCTCTCGGCGATCAGGGCTTCTTCAACGTCTCCGCAGAATATGGCGATACAGATGGCACAGTCCGGTCTGTTGTTCGGAACGACGCGACAGAACTCGTCGGCCTCGGCCTGATCAGCAATGATTTCAGCCTGATCAACACTTACACCGATTCTGTCCCTCAATATTGGGGTCAGCCAGACGTCGAAGATGATCTGAAACTCTTCTACAACACGGCTCTGCAAGTCACTGACAGCCTCGAAGTCTATAGCTTTGGTAACTACTCCTCACGAACTGTGACCGGCGGCTTCTTCTACCGTACACCTTATACAAACAGCTTCAGCCGCGCGCGCGGGGGTGTTTATCGCGGCCCACAAATCAATGGCACAGATTCTGTCCTCGTCGGTGATCTGGACGGGATCGGTGTGGGTGGCGCCTGCCCGGCAGGTATTCCCCTCGTCGGCGGACTGCCTGATCCAACAATCCTCGCGCAGGTTCAAAACGACCCTAACTGTTTCAGCTTCATTGAGACGATTCCGAACGGGTTTGTTCCGCGCTTTGGCGGCGATAACACAGATTACGGCGTTGTTGCGGGTGCACGCGGCGATCTAGATATTGGCGCGGGTCTGACTTACGACCTGTCCGTCAGCCATGGTCGCAACAAGACTGACTTCTTCATCAATAACACCATTAACGCCTCGCTCGGCCCGAACACGCCGCGTGACTTTACACCTGGCGGCCAGCAGCAAACAGAAACAGTTCTGAATGCTGACTTTGCCTACCTTGTGGAAACGGGCATGGCGTCTGATCTGTCGGTCGCGTTTGGTCTTGAATATCGCGAAGAAATCTTCGACCTGTTCCAAGGTGACCCAGCGTCATTCGCGCTTGGTCCCCTCGCAGATCAGGGCTTCTCCTCTTCGTCCAACGGTTTTGGCGGCTTCGCGAATTCAAGCTCTGCTGCTCAAGACTCCTATAGTGCTTACGTTGAACTTGAAGCGGACGTGACTGAAGCGCTGACACTGCAAGCGGCGCTTCGTTACGAGGACTATTCAGCCTTCGGCGATACGACAGACTACAAGATTGCGGGTCTCTACAAAGTGACCGACAGTTTCCGTATTCGCGGTTCGCACTCAACAGGCTTCCACGCCCCGACAGCGGGTCAGGCCAACATCACAAACGTGACCACACAGAATGTGGGTGGCGTTCTGGTTGACCAAGGAACACTGCCTCTGAGCTCCGCTGCTGGTCAGCTTGCCGCTGACTTTATCGAAGCGCGTGACGGCACACGTCCGACCTTAGGTACAGAAGATGCGGAAATCTTCACCGCTGGTCTGGCGTTCGATCTTGGTCCAACAAGCTGGACGATCGATGGTTATCAGATCGATGTAGACGATCGCATCGCACTGGGTGCCAACATTGACTTCCTGCAAGTGCTTGAAAGCCTGAACACGAGCGGTGTCGCGTTCACATCTGTGGGCGATGGTTTGGGCCGTCTGGACGCAGCAGGGGTGATCAATCGATCAGAGTTTGCGGGTCTGGATGATCTGTCTCAGTTCCGCTTCTTCACGAACAGCTTTGACACACGCACACGTGGTGTCGATGTCGTCGGCCGTTATCCGTTTGAATTCCTGAATGGATCTTCCGAGATCACACTGGCGGCGAACTATAACGAGACTGAAGTCACACGTCGTGCGCCTGCGGGTCAGATCCAGCGGATCAACGACACCCGTGTCGCCAACCTCGAAGATCAGCTGCCAAACTGGAAAGGCTTTGTTCAGTGGTCTCACCAGGCGGACAAACTTCGCACGCTTGTTCGCGCGAACTATTTTGGTCAGTGGGATGATGTCGGGAATGGCTTTACGGACCTCTCATCAGAAGTCTTAATCGATGCCGAAGTCGCTTACGCGGTGACAGACAGTGTTGAGTTGATCTTCGGTGCGAACAACCTGTTCGACAACTATCCGGACGAAAACCCGTCTGCGGGCTCACTGGGTCAGCTGTACCCAGAAGCCGCGCCAACAGGCTTCACTGGCGGTCAGTACTACACGAAAGTTCGCTTGCGTTTCTAAGCTAAGCAGACCTGTACAAAATAAGGCCCGGTCATTCGATCGGGCCTTTTCTTTTGGAGATTTGGACTTTTGGGGACTAACTTTTATGAGGTCACCAAGCGCCCAGTTCGACCAGTTTGCGCATCAGCTTGGGCGGGAGTGTGTCGCCTTCCTCAATCGTATCCGTCAAGTCCGCAGGCGCATCTTCGGGTTTGAGGTAGCGCCACCCCTGAAACGCTCGGCGCGGTGTTGGAACAACAGGCACAAGTGTTGGATCCATGAGAATGGAACAAGCTCTCACCCCATCGCGGCGCGTGACCTCATCCAATCGGTGTATCTTGTTGCGGCATAAGATCATGCCTTTGATCACCCAATAGATTGAGCCACCCGCCTCCAAGGCCTCTTTCTGCTTGGGGAACATGCGCGTTACATGTTCATGATGCGGCGACAGACCCGCAGCTTTGCGTCTACCGATCATGGTCTCTTGCCAGTCGGCAAGCGATTGGATCGAGGTCGATCCGACGGAGAGTTTCTGCAAGTGAATCACTACCAATAGAGTTACGCGCCCTCCCCCTTTTCGCAAGGGAGTGGCGCGTTACGTCGCAGTCGGATAGGGACATTCCATGAAACGCCTTTTACCGCTTGCTCTATTCATCACGGCCTGTTCGCAGAATGTGCCGAGCGAAGCCGAGGATATCCGCCCGAATGTCGTCCTTGAAACAACACTCGGAGAAATCGAGATCGAAGTCTACACCGACACTGCGCCTATCTCTGGCGGTGACTTCCTCATGTATGTGGATGAAGGCTTGTTTGATGGCGAAGGGTTTTATCGCAGTGTCAGACCGGATAATGACCCCAGAGGCATGGGGATGAGCCTTATTCAGGGTGGTATTATCGAGGCTGGGACGAGTGATGACGATTATGGCACATTCACCAAGCCACCCATCGCGCATGAACGCACAACGGATACGGGCCTGTCCAACGTTCGCGGCGTAGTGAGCATCGCGCGGTTGGAACCTGGCACGGGCAGTGCTGGCTTCTTCTTCATCAATATTGGCGACAACTCATTTTTGGACACGGGCGGCACACGCAATCCTGACGGTGAAGGCTATGCGACCTTCGCGACTGTTGTCCGCGGCATGGACGTGATTGAAACCATCCAGGCCGGTGACACAATGATCGAAAGCCCCAATCCAGCCACCAACAATCAATATCTGACCGAGCCCGTTATCATCACACGCGCTTACCGGGTCGACGATTAGACAAGCGCGCGACGCGCCGTTAAGCGCACTTCATGACGGAAAACGCCATTCAGGTTGATCTCGTATCTGACTTTGTCTGCCCCTGGTGTTGGCTGGGCTATAAACAATTCATCAGTGCGGCCAAAGGTGCGAAACCACGCCCAGCGATGACCTTCCGTCCCTACATGCTGGATCCAACAGTGCCGGAAGAAGGCCAGGACTATCGCGACTATATGAAAGCGAAGTTCGGTGATGGCTCTAAAGACCGTTTCAAGGACTCTCGCGCCCATCTTGAAAAAGCAGGATCAGAGTTGGGCATCAATTTCAACTTCTCAGCGATTACGCGCCGTCCCAATTCACTCAATGCGCATCGCCTGATGAAATGGGCCCAAGGGCAGGATGTGGGCAGCGCCGTCGCTGAAGGTCTGTTCCGCGCCTATCACGAAGAAGGTCGCGACATTGGTGACACAGACACGCTCGTCGATATTGCGGAAAAAGCCGAACTCGACGGCGCACTGGTCCGTGAACTCCTCGCTCGTGATGATGACAAGCTCGAAATCCAGCAAGAGGCCATGTTCTTTAAGGGTTTAGGCGTCTCCGGTGTCCCTACCTTTATCTACAACGGTCAGTTTGCGGTCCAAGGTGCACAAGAGCCTGAGAAACATAAACGCGCCTTCAAAGAAGCGCTGAAAAATCCGCCTGAGGGTTAACCTTGGCAATAAAAAGAGAGTGAGGAGGACTCCATGACTACATTTGAAATCGTCGCGCTTTACGTCGCGCTCAGCCTAATCCTGAATCCCTATCTGATGCTGCGGATTGGCAATGTTCGCCTGAAAAAGAAAATCGACCTCGGTGATGGCGGCGATGCGGAAATGTTGGCCCGTATTCGCGCGCATGGGAACTTTACGGAAGTCGCACCGCTCGCTCTGATCGGCCTCATCGCCATTGCGATGCTGAGTGGATCAGCCATCGCACTGCATATCCTTGGCATCGCTTATTTTATCGGCCGCATTTTCCATTTTCTCGGCATGGCCGGATATTTTGGCAAGGGCCGCCTTATTGGCACACTGATGACTCTGCTCGTCTTTCTCGGACAAGCGGGCTATCTGCTCTACCTTATCTTCATGACCTGAGCTGTCAGAACTAAGGCAAGTAAACCGTGGCGAACCCCCTTCCCTCCAATGCTCTGGACGATCCACTCAGTGCCCTCATTGATCACGCGAAAGCCGCCGGTGCCGATCATGCCGATGCGCTTGGTCTTTATGGGCGGTCGTCGTCCATTTCTGTACGCAATGGAGAGTTGGAAGATATCGATAATAGCGAGGGTTACGACGTCGGCCTCCGCGTGATTGTCGGGAAACAACAGGCTTGCGTGTCTTCATCTGATATCTCGCCTGACGCGCTCAAGCGATTGTCTGAACGGGCTGTCGCCATGGCGCGTCTCGCACCAGAAGACCCCTATTGTGGGTTAGCGCCGCGAGATCGTCTATCTACGCGTCGGAATGCGGAAGGTCTCGACTTATTCGACACGACCGAACTGCAACCTCATGATTTGAAAACGCGCGCGCTGGAAGTGGAAGCCGCTACCCTCGGCGTGTCAGGCGTTCGCCAAGCGGAAGGTGCATCCGCGAGCCTGGCTTGGTCGTCTGTGCAGCTTCGGACGAGCGATGGATTTGATGGGGGCTACTCCACATCACGTCATGGCATCTCAGTCTCTGCTGTGGCTGAAAATAATGACGGGATGGAGCGCGACTATGATCACGATAGCAAACGCTGGTTCGCTGATCTGAAGGATCCGGCGGATATCGGACAAAGTGCAGGTGAACGCGCCGTCGCACGCCTCGGTTCCACCATGATGCCATCCGGCGCTGTGCCCGTGCTGTTTGATCGGCGGGTCTCGGGTAGCTTGGTCGGCGCATTGATAAGAGCAATCAATGGCAACTCGGTCGCTCGCGGCGTGTCATTTCTGAAAGATGATCTCGGCGCACAGCTCTTCCCAGAGAACATCATGATCGTGGAAGGCCCGCTGCGTCCCCGTGGTCTGTCATCCCGTCCCTTTGATGGTGAAGGGGTAGAAACCGCGCGTTTCAATATCATCGAAAACGGTCGCTTGAATGAGTGGCTTCTCAACACCAGCACAGCTCGACAACTTGGCTTAGAAACAAATGGTCATGGTGCTCGCGGACTCAGTAGCCCTCCCGGCATTAGCACCTCCAACGTCGCGTTGATGGCGGGAACCGAGACAAGAGACGGGCTTATCAAGCAAGCGGGTGAAGGTTTGCTGGTCATGGAAATGTTCGGCCCGTCGCTGAACGCGACCACGGGTGATTACTCCGTTGGCGTATCAGGTTACGCGATTGAAGGCGGCGTCTGTACCTATCCCGTTAGCGAAGTGACGATTGCTGGTAATTTGCGGGATGCGTTTGCGAGCCTGATCCCGGCCTCAGACCTCACCTATGAGTATGATACAAACGCGCCGACCATTCTGGTGGAAGGGTTGACCGTTGCCGGGCGCTAGCGCCAGTCAAACGCAAACCGACAAGGACGACCTTGAGCTCATCATGCGTGCCGTTCGCGGTGCGGGCGGCATCTGCTTAGACGCCTATAATCGCAATGATGCGGAAGTCTGGGACAAGGGCGGTCAGCATCTGGTGACCGACGCTGATATTGCGGTGAATGATTATCTGCAATCAGAGCTCATGTCCGCACGCCCGGATTATGGTTGGCTGTCAGAAGAGACTGCTGATGATCAATCCCGACGGACAAAGCAACGGAGCTTCGTCGTTGATCCGATTGATGGGACACGCGCCTTCATCGACCGGAAGCCTGAATTTGCCGTCTCAGTCGCTGTAATCGAAGAGGGAGAAGCCATCGCTGGCGCTGTCTTCAATCCGCTCAAAGGCGAGTTTTACGCCGCCAGGCGCGGCGGCGGCGCGACACTGAATGGCAAAACGCTCCATGTGCGCGGCTGCCAGCATATGAATGGCTGCACGATGGTTGGGTATTCCCGAAAGTTCATCCGATTGGGCTTTCCGGACATGCGCTACAAGATCAGCAACTCCATGGCGGATCGAATCGTTATGGTCGCTGGCGGGCATGCAGATGCGACCGTGTCCTTCACACCGAAGAATGATTGGGACATTGCGGCGGCGGCGCTCATTGCGCGGGAAGCCGGGGCCATTCTCACCAACCTCACGGGAGACATTCCCCGCTATGATGGTGAGTCGACCCGGGGAATGGGCGTCATTTGCGCTTCCCCGGCCTTGCATGGCTTGTTATTAGAGCGCGTGAAACCAATGATGGCTGACCTGGCAAGCGGGAAAGCCACACTTGAAACCTATCGTTATCTGGGGACCACCATGAGCGACCGCGAAAAAGCGCCCGTCCAACTTCTTCACCTCGTTATTGGCGGCGAACTCGTCGATCCAAACAAGACGACCTTCAAAGACCTTAAACAAGTCGACTTTGTTGGCGCCTACGCCAACTATGCTGATGCGCATGATGCTTGGAAATCAGCCGCGCAACGCACCGTCGACAATGCCCATGCGCGTTATTTTATTCTGCATGCTCATGAGCTGATCGATCCGGACAAAGACGGCGTCATTGGCTGAGGCCGTTACTCATCCAAACAATTCCGAAAAGGCGTCTGATCAGGATTTGATCAGACGTTTATGGCGAGACTATCTCGCCCCGCAGCGCGGGCTCATCCTGTTGGCTGCGACCTATATGGCGATCTATGCGGCAGCGACGTCGGCCTATGTCTTCGTCATTCAGATCGTTATTGATGCCGCGACCGAGGATGGCAGCGTCACTGACTATGCGAAGCTGGTCTTGCCCGTCGCGCTTGGCGTGCCGCTTATCAGCGCGACGACAAATTATCTGCAAAGGCTTGCGACGAATAAAATCGCGCTCACAGCGGTCGCGAACATGCAAACGAACATGTTTGACGCGGTCCTCGCGGCTGATTTAGCAACCGTTTCAAAAGAGCCGTCTGGAACGCTCATCTCGCGGTTCATCTCTGATGTGGGCGTCGTCTCCAATGCGCTCATCCGGAT
>JBCBGR010000059.1:0-12049 GCA_038526555.1 Pseudomonadota bacterium | reverse complement strand
CCATGTCCCACGCCCGCGTCGCCGACTCCACGAAGGCGATCTCGTCTGCCTCGCAGTTCAGTAATTCAGAGAAGAGCACGGTGAGTCTAAATAAACTCCGCGCGGACACACCCGCTTGCGAAGATGTTACCCATTTCAACAATGCAGGTGCGTCGCTCATGCCGCGTCCGGTCTTTGAGGCGCTGACCGCGCATCTGGCGCTGGAACAAGAGATTGGCGGGTATGAGGCGCAGGATGCGGCGGCGGAGGCTTATGCAGATTTCTATAGTGCCTTCGCCGAATTACTGAACTGCGAGGCAGACGAGATCGCCTTCGTGGAGTCGGCGACGCGGGCGTGGGACATGGCCTTCTATTCGTTGCCGCTTGTACCGGGCGACCGCATTCTGGTTCACAGCTCAACCTATTCATCCAACTATCTGGCATTATTGCAGTTGGCACGTCGTAAAGACCTCACCATCGATTTCGTGCCGAGCGATGAACACGGACAGATCGATGTCAGCGCCATGCCGGGTCTGGTGCAGGATCGAACCAAGCTCGTCCTCCTCACCCATTGCCCGTCACAATCCGGCCTGATCCAACCCGCCGAAGCGGTGGGGCAGTTCGCCAAGGATCATGAGCTGCTCTATCTGCTCGATGCTTGTCAGTCGGTCGGGCAGATGCCCGTGGATGTTCAAGCGATTGACTGTGATGCGCTCACCGGGACAGGGCGGAAGTTCCTTCGAGGGCCACGCGGGACGGGTTTTCTCTATATGCGGCGAGAGCTGGCGGAACGTATTGAGCCTGCCTTCGTCGATCTGCAATCCGCCACGCTCCAGTCCAAGGATCGGTACCAACTCGCACCGGGCGCGCGTCGCTTTGAAAGCTGGGAGCGCAATGTCGCCGGGCAGATCGCGCTGGGCAAAGCGGCGCGCTACGCGATGGGAATCGGTCTCGATGTGATCGCGGGGCGGGTTCAGGCCTTAGCCGAGGAATTGCGAGGGCGGCTCTCAGAACTGGACGGTGTCATGGTCCATGATCCGGGCGAACACCGCTCCGCCATTGTGACCTTCGCCAAGGACGGTGTAGACGTTGCGGACGCCAAGGCCCGCCTGCGCGCGCAAAAGATCAATGTCTCGACGTCACCGCGTGACTGGGCGCTGCTGGATAGCGAAGCGCGCCAGCTCCCGGACCTGATCCGGGCGAGTGTGCACGTCTATAATAATGAAGCGGAAGTGGAGCGCTTGGTTGACGTGGTCAGCGCACTCTAATGTCCGCTACCGAGACGCCCTAAACGCACCCCATAATCGACCGCTAACCCGTAATCCGGATCATCATCACTATCGACGATCAGCTGTCCCGCCTTATTGAGAAGCTGATGGCAATCGCGTGTCAGGTGACGCAGTTGGAGCTTTTTACCCGCCGCTTCATACTTCGCAGCGAGGGCTTCGATGGCTTGAAGGGCGGATTGGTCGACGACGCGGCTATTCGCAAAATCGACGACGACGGCGTCTGGGTCTTCCTTGACCGTGAAGAGCTCTGAAAAACCTTCGGCGGACCCAAAGAAGAGCGGGCCTTCCAGCTTGTAGATTTTCGTGCTGCCCTCCTCTTCGGTTTGGGCGTCGATCCGGCGAGAGGCGTTCCACGCATAGGCCAAGGCGCTGATGATCACACCGACGACGACGGCCACGGCCAGATCGTGCCAGACGGTGACAACAGTCACGATGACAATGACGAGCGCGTCCGTCAGCGGGATGCGCCGCATGATGGAGATGGAGTGCCAAGCGAAGGTCCCGATCACGACCATGAACATGACGCCGACTAGCGCGGCGAGCGGGATCATTTCAATGATGGGGCTGGCGAATAGAATAAAAGCGAGCAGGAAGAGCGCCGCGCTAATACCCGACAGGCGTGTCCGTCCGCCGGATTTTACATTGATCATGCTCTGGCCGATCATGGCGCAACCACCCATTCCGCCGAAGAAACCTGTGACGGTGTTGGCCACACCTTGGGCGACACATTCCTGCGAGGCACCACCCCGTTCTTCCTTGATCTCACCGACCAGGTTTAGAGTCAGCAGGCTTTCGATCAGACCAATGGCCGCGAGGATAACGGCATAAGGCACAATGATTTCAAAGGTTTCCAGGTTCAGCGGAACCATCGGGATATGGAATTTGGGCAGGCCGCCCGCGATAGAACTCATATCGCCGACACTCGGCACATCGATGCCAAAACCAATGACAAGCGCCGCGACAATCCCGATCCCGGCAAGGGGGGCGGGGATCGCTTTGGTGACTTTGGGGGTCCCCCAAATGATCAGCATGGTCAGTGCAACAAGGCCGAGCATATACCAGAGCTGGGGTCCGCTCATCCATGTGCCTTGCAACATGTGGAACGGGCCGGGGTGATCGGTCGGCGGGGCCGGGGCCGTCTGGAACTGGGTCAGCTGCGCGAGGCCAATGACGATGGCGAGGCCGTTGACAAAACCGAGCATGACGGGATGCGGGACGAGCCGGATAAACTTACCGAGGCGGAACACGCCTGCCAGAATTTGCAGGATTCCCATCAGCACGACAGTTGCGAAGAGATACTCCACACCATGCTGCGCGACGAGGGCGACCATCACGACGGCCAGCGCGCCTGTGGCGCCGGAAATCATGCCCGGACGTCCGCCGATGAGGGCGGTGATCAGGCCGACGATAAAGGCGGCATAAAGCCCCACCAAGGGTTCCACGCCCGCGACAAAGGCAAAGGCGACCGCTTCGGGCACAAGCGCAAGCGCGACCGTCAGACCGGCCAGCAGCTCCGTTTTCGTGCGGTGCGCATTAAAAGTGAGCGGTCCGCTGCGGCGGCGCGCAGGAATGGAGATGCGCTCTGCAAGCGCAGAAAATGTTGAGCTGATCATGATCGGATAATCCGTTACCCCTTGAAGGGGCGCGCCCTAAGGGAGGGAACGGATCATGGCAAGGCTCACGACCCTTCGGAGTACACCCACTCATAGAGGTCGCCGAAGCCAGCCTGGTCAGCCTGATCGGCCCAAAGTTCCGCCTCTGACGGCTGCTGGGTCATGACAAACACGCCCGCGACGAGGGTTGCGGCGATCCCGGCGGCGGCTGTCCAGATCCAGGGTTTGCGATCATTGGCCGCCGTGAGCGGTGCTTGGTCTTTCGCGGCCGCGACAATGCGGTCTGCCAGATCAGCTGACGGGGCAGGGACGCGACTGTCAGCGAACAGGGATGTCAGTTCTTGATCCACCTTAGTCATGATCGCTCTCCTGCATGAGGGTCTTTAATTTTTTGCGTCCGCGCACGAGCAGGGCTTCATAGGCCTTCTCGCTGATCCCTAAAATACTCGCTGCCTCGCGTTGCGGCATATCCTGATCATAACGCAGCGTAAGCGCGGCGCGTTGGCGGTCTGGCAAAGCCATCATGGCCGTTTGCAGCCGGTCCCAGTCCTCGTTCTGTGTCAGCCGATCTTGCGCGGTCTGCGTTTGATCGACTTGTTCGGGCAGGTCGCCGGGCAAGTCGGGCCGATGTTTGCGTAAACGATCATAGCAATCATTTGTCGCGACCCGACAAAGCCAAGTGAGGATTTTCGCCTCGCCCGTGCGCCATTCTGGTGCGGCCCGCCAGAATTTCAGGAACGTCTCCTGGCAGACATCTTCGGCTTCGAACCGATCGCCGAGCAGGCGGAAGGCTAGCCGATGAAGCGTTTCCATGCGTCGGCTCATCAGCAACCGCAGGGCTGATTCCTCCCCGGCCTTCAAGCCGGGGATCAAATCCCGATCCGGATCGCCAACGCGCATTAACATGGAACACTCATCCGCTTGGGTCCTACAGGCCGGGTCTCGGTGGAGGCCCGCCTCGGCGTCCGCCCAGTCCACGACGGCGGCCTTCACCTTGGGTCAGCACACCGTCTCCATTCGCGTCCATGCGGTCGAAGAGCGCTTCACCCATCGCGTCATATTCTGCGCGGGAGATCAGGCCATCACCATCCGCGTCCAGCTTGGGCCGTTTGGCTTTGCGCTTGCCTTTCAGACCTTTGCGGCGTTCGCCCATTTCAGCGCGTGCGGCTTGGCGCTCTTCTTCTGAGACGACACCATCGCCATCCGTATCAAAACGCTCCAGCGCTTTTTCACGGCGCTCTTCGCGTTTCTCACTCGTGCGTTCAGAGCGGGCTTGCTGTGCGGCGAGCATTTCGTCTTCGCTGACGACACCGTCTCCATTGGCATCCAGCTTGGCAAAATGCTGTTGGGTGCGTGCGGTACGCTCTGCAGCGCGCAAGGCGTCCATTTCATCGCGGGTGAGCTGGCCATCAAAATTGGCATCCGCCGCGATAAACCGGGCTTCGCTGGCGGCCATGAATTCGGCGCGCGTGACTTCGCCGTTACCGTCAAGGTCTGCGGCGGGTGTGGCGGCGACTAATGTGCTCGCGGCCAGTAGAAGAAGGGCTCTGTGCATGACGATCTCCTTTGTTAACGTCATACACTCTAACGCGCCGAAAAGGAAAATCCTGCGCAGCAGAGCCATTTTTTTCAGATCACCAAGATTAGGCGGTGCGCATGGCCTTTTGACGGTCCGTGGCGGTGCGCATTTTTTCTAGCACATTCGTCGGGAGACCCGCATCCAGCGCATGCCCGCCATAAGGGGTCGGTGCGCCCAAATGATCACGGACAACATCGCGTAACATCAAGGCCGTGACAGCCGCATCGTCCAAGGGGCCGAGCGACAGCGTAACGGGATCCCAGAGACGGTTGCGACGTCGGACTGATTCCATCGCCCAGAATGCCCGCATAAATCCGTCGACCCGCGTATCATAGCCGAGCAGGCAAATGTCCGCGCCTGCAGAAAGACTGGCTTGCGCGGGCGATAAACCGGCTGGTCCAACGGCGAAGACCCAATCATAGGCCAACGATAGTCCCGCCATGGTTCCGAGCGCATCCGCCAACCGTTCCGGGCGAATGACACCGGCGGAGAAATGCTCATTGGCTGTGACAAAGAGTGCATCACGGAGCTGACAACGCCCATCGATGAAATCATCTAAGGTACGGGAATAAAGCACGCCGGCTGATTCCATCAGCGCTCCATCAGTACCGTCGAGTAGCAAAACTGTTTCGCCGAGGCTGGCCGCATGGCGGGCCAGCCGTAGCGTGGCAGCCAACATTTGTGCGTGACAAGACGGCTCATCTGCGGCGCAGATAACTCCGACCAGTCGCCCTGCAGGCTCATAGATCTCGACAGGTGACGACCGTTTTGAGGTCGTGCGCGTCCGTCGCTGCTCTTCAGTCAGAGCCTTCATGAAAACCACCTTTCACCGGTACCTTTTCGGCACTCGTTGGCGATAGTCTATAGAGGGCACACGCTAAGGCCCTGCTAAGGAGCGTGGTTAAAATGCGAAAAGGGAATTTACCCGGCGTTCACAGGTGTTGCGAAAGCCTTGACGGATATAAGCCGATTAGCTGTCTGGCGTGGGTCCACGCGGCGCGGGGTCGACTAGATCAAAATCGCCATCCATGACCGTATAGACGGCTAGCCCACGTTCCGGGCGTCCATCGGCCGTGAACCGGACATATCCATCCGTGCCGTAAAAGCCGACAGGGCTTTCAATGCGTTCCAATCGCCCCTGTGGATCACCGTCTGCCACCAGCGCGCCCAATTGGACGGCGTCATAGGCCAAGCTCGCCAGTGAGGTCGGGGCTTCGCCATAAGCACGATCATATTCGTTGAGGAAAGCCTCCCGCGCTTGCTTGTCAGACGCGGCAAACACACCACCCCTCAAAGCGGGTTCGCGGGCAATCGTTTTATCATCCCAGCGCGACGTCCCCATAAAGAGGACGCGTTCCGGGTCAACGCCGTAAAAAGGCAGCAGAGGAGCGAGCGAGCGAAGTGCGGTTCCGGCTTCGGGCATGAGCACCGCTTCAAATGTATCGCGTTCACCGTCACGACCGCGTTGGAAGAAACGCGCCAAACGGCGAGCGGGTTCCTGCATTACGGAAATATCGTCGCCACGATAAGACTCAGACGCCGTGATCTGCCCCCCGGTGAACAGAACGGCCTGTTCATAGGCGCGCAAAACACGCCGCCCATAGGCATCATCGGGGCCGAAAAAGGCGAAATTCGTAATGCCCTGACTGGCGGCGTAGTTCACAATACGCTCCACTTCGGCTTCGGGTGGGAAGGAGAGGAGATAACGTCCCCGGTCCGCGACAGATTGGTCGTTAGAAAAGGCGAGCAGCGGGGTTCCGGATGGGGCGGCTTCAATCGATGCGGACGCCACATTGCCCGCAATGATCGGACCTAAAATCACATCTGCCCCCTGCTGGACCGCAGCGCGGGCGGCCGATTGCGCGCCGTCTTGCGTCCCCTTTGTGTCGAGAACTGTGAGCAGGATATCCCCTTCAGGGCGCTGGAAGAGAGCCAATTCAGCCGCGCGGAACATGGAATTGGCTTGGCGGCGCAAGCCTTCGCTCTGTGCAGAGAAAGGCAGGAGCAGCGCCAGACGTTTTGCGTCGCGGCCCGCCATATGCGGCAGGGTCAAGCCTTCGCGATTGTTGAAGAAAGGCTCGGCGTCTTCAGGGACTTCGACAATTTGTTCATCGATAGGCTCTTCCGGCAGCTGGTCTTGCGGAATAGGCTGAACAGGGGGCGGGGTTGTCACGACAGGACCGGGGCCGGGGCGTTGCGGCGGATAAGGCTCTAAAGGCACAGTTGTGCAGGCGCTCAGCGCAAGCGCAGTCATCACAGTAAGCGCGACCCTCAAGTCGATCTTGGAATTCCTGAAAAGCTCGCGCATAGGGGTCCCCATTATCACATTACCTTCCCAAGCCATAAAAAGGTCGGATCATCGTTACGTCCCCTATAAGCGACAGCGCCAACACGCAACTTGAACCGCAGCATGACGATGCGCTCGCTTCGGGATTATATGTGGTAGCCACACCCATTGGGAATTTGCGGGACATTACATTGCGCGCACTGGATGTGCTCACCTCTGTGGACCGCGTCTTGGCGGAAGATACGCGTGTCACGTCAAAATTGCTCTCAGCATATGGCATCGAAGCCTCTGTCTCTGCCTATCATGACCATAATGCGGCGAAGCGTGTGCCCGCTGTGATAAAAATGCTCAAAAAAGGGGAACGGATCGCGCTGATCTCTGATGCAGGAACGCCTTTGGTGAGCGATCCCGGCTTTCGTCTGGTCCGCGCGGCTGTTGAGGCGGACATTGATGTATTCCCACTCCCGGGTGCGAGTGCGGTGTTGGCCGCACTCGTTAAATCCGGCTTGCCGAGTGATCGCTTCTTTTTTGCGGGCTTTCTCCCGCCGCGCACAGTCGCGCGTCAGAAGGAGATCGAAGCGATACGCAATATTCCGGGAACGCTCGTCTTTTTCGAAACAGGTCCCCGGATTGAGGCTTGCTTGCGCGACCTAGCGTCTGGACTAGGCAATCGACGGGCTGTGCTAACCCGTGAACTGACCAAACGCTATGAAGAGGCTCGTCAAGGATTTTTGCTTGAGCTCGCCGACAGCGTCGCCTCTGATCCACCCAGAGGGGAGTTGGTCCTCCTCGTCCAAGGTCCGGAAACAGCGCGCTGGGACGGCGAGGTCGTCCGAGAGGCCCTCCGGGATCAGCTGCAAAGCATGAAGCTGAAAGCGGCTTGTGCCGAGATTGCCGAAGTCTCGGGTTGGTCAAAGCGAGAGCTTTATGCACTCGGCCTCTCTATTAAGTGAGCCGATCCCGGCAGAAAGCTGAGCGGGCGGGACGACGCGCGGAATGGCTCGCCGCCCTTTACCTTCAACTTAAAGGGTATCGCGTTTTGGAACGCCGCTATCGCAGTCCTTATGGCGAGATTGATCTCATCACGCGTCGCCGGAAAACACTTGTTTTTGTCGAGGTGAAGCAACGCCGCCGTGTGGTCGATGGGCTAGACCCTCTGACCGCACAGTCCGAAGAGCGTATCTTACGGACAGGGGAAGCTTATCTGACGCGGCATTCCCGTTACATCGAAAACGACTTTGCCCTGCGATATGATCTCATTGTCGTGACTGGACGGTTTTCGATTGATCATCGCCGGGATGTGTTCCGCGGGTGGTGACGTTAACGCGTTGGTGACTCTGTTTCTTTAGACTTAGGTTATGTCCAGATTTGTGCCTCTTCCTCTATCTCTTTTAGGAACTCTGTTTCTGTCTGCCGCCTTGCTCACCGGATGCGCAGTGGCTTCGGCGGGTGTCCGAAAAGGGGATGAACGGAATTTTGTGCGCTCACTCAATGATGTGAATGCGGGCCGCGCCGTCGAAGCGCGCCTCAAACGGGCTTATGATTATGATTTGAAGGGCGTGGATGTCGAAGTCGCGGAAGGCGTTGTCTTGCTCTCAGGGAATGTCCCGCGTCAGGAAGACCGGATCGAAGCTGCGCGCATTGCCTGGTCCGCCCCCAATATCGATCAGGTCGGCAATGAGATCATGGTCAAAGGCCGGCAGGGCTTTGTCAGAAACACGAAAGACGGTCTGCTTGAGAAATCTGTTCGCACGCGACTGACGGCCGACAAATATGTCAAAGGCCGCAACTTTAATGTCGAGACGCATGACGGCATTGTCTATTTGCTCGGCGTTGCCCGCGATCCTGCGGAGTTAGATCGCGCCGCACGCATCGCGGCCATGACGCGCGGGACGTTAGAAGTCGTTTCTTATGTGCGTGTGCATGAGGGTGCACAGCCCACAGTCAGAGAAGTCGCCGCGCCAAACTTACGCGAACTCCCCGACTTTATGACGACAGAACCGCTACCCGATATCGACCGAGCGGATATCCCCGCGCCCATGCGCCAAGCTCCTCAGAACCAGCCTGTGCCTTATGCGACCCCGCAAACAATTGTGCCTTATGCATTGGGGGAGGGCTACGTCTCTGATCCAGAGGCACCGCCTTATTATATCGATCCTCAAACAGGTCAGCAGATTCGGGTGCGGACCCAGGCTGAGCTGCCTCAACCTTAAAGCCAGACCTCTAAAGCCAGGCGGCCTCCGCCGCCTTGTCCCAACCCACGGTCACTGTTCCATTGTCCATAATGGCCGGGCGTTTTAGCAGGGTTGGGTGCTCTGCAATGAGTTGAAGAGCCTTATTATTGTTGAGGCCATCCTTGTCCGCATCGCTCAGTCCCCGCCATGTGGTGGATCGGCGGTTGAGCGCTTTTTCAAATCCAACCGCTACGACAATCGCGGTGATATCCTCCGGTGTGAGCCCATCGGCGCGGACGTCAATCAGGTCATAGGGTTTGCCAGCCGCATCGAGCGCCTTGATGGCCTTACGGCACGTATCGCAGGTTTTCAGGTGAAAGACTTTCATCATTGGGCTTTCTTTCGTCTCGTCTGGCGTTAGTCGCGTCCTGCGATGCGGTCGATAAATCCGTCGACCAGCGCATAGACCGCTGCGCGGCTCGTATCATTATGCATTTCATGTTCGACGTTTGTGAAGCTGTGGAATTCGGCTCGCGCGAGCGCGGCAAAGTCGTGGCTTGTTTCAAAATCTGTCAACTGGTCTTGATCGGAATGATAAATGAGCAGCGGAATGGACCAATGACCGGCCTTATCCATTAAGGCGCGTCCCGTATCAATCAGGTCGACGACTGTTTTCACGCCCATACTGCCGTGATTAAGCGCGTCATCAACATAGGTGCTTTGCTCTGCAGGCATTGTTGAAATCTTTGATCCATCAATGGGTTGCTTCAAGGCCAGTCGGGGAAAGAGCTTTGCCAGACCCCGGACGATGATTTGCAAAATAGAGGGTGGGGGCTCGGCCAGCGCGATGAGCGGTGCCGAGGCAATAATCCCGTCTACGCCCGGCTCCTCTTGCAGCCCATAATCCAGAACAATGCCGCCGCCCATGGAATGACCCATCAAAATGAGGGGGCCTGAGAGCGGTGCGTGAAGTTCTTTCGCGCGCGTGAGCAACGCATCAAGATCGGCCCGGAAATCATCATAGCCATTGATCACGCCGCGCGGGCCGTCGCTGCGCCCATGACCGCGCAAATCAATCGCGACGACCTGGATGCCGCGCGCTGTTAAATGCTGGACCCACGGCTGGTAGCGCCCGCAATGTTCGCCAAACCCGTGGACGAGCGCGACTGTCGCAAACGCATGTTGGGCTTCCCAGTGTCGTCCCATGAGCGTCGTGCCGTCACGCGCCGTCAGTTGGATTGTATGCACGTCATCCATGAGGATCGCCTTTCTCCCACACGGCTGTGCCGTAAGCCAGCACTTCGCATCCGCCCATGGCTGATCCGCTATCGCCGAGGTTAGCCGTGACAAGCCGAATATTATGCACCGCAACCGCCCCGCGTGCTTTGGCGTCCTCTGCCATGCGCAGGATCGCTTCGCGCCGCGCCCGTTCCATAAAGCGTTCATGCATCCGAAAGCGACCTCCGATCAGTTTGCGAAACAGGATCATAATACGGCGGAAGAAATCGTAAGCGACAACCGTTGATCCCGTGACTAGATCGCCATGATCTGCCTCGATGTTGCCGACATTGGTCAGTAACATATCGCCCAAGGCCGTTTCACGCTGATCCAGAAGGTAGAGATGGCGTTGCTGCGCCATCGTCCCAAAGGTCAGGCCGATCCCGAGAAGGACCAAGAAAGGGCCAACAGAGATCAGCAGGGGTATCAGTTCATCGCTGAGCATTCTGAAGTCTTATTCAACCCAAACCGCTGTGCCATAGGCGTAGAGTTCTGACGCGCCACTTGTCACAGAACTGGTTGAGAGGCGCACATTGACGATGGCGTTCGCGCCTTGGGCTTGGGCGTCCTCAACCATCCGTCGGATCGCATCGCGCCGCGCTTCTTCCAACAATTCTGTATAACCGCGCAACTCTCCGCCAACGATATTCTTCAAACCCGCTGCAATATCACGGCCGACATGTTTGGCCCGCACCACATTGCCTTGCGCCATGCCAATATGCCGGACAATTGTCTTCCCCGGCACCGTGTCCATATTGCTCAGGATAATATCATTGCTCATATACAGTGCGTCGCATGAATGCAGGGGAGTGCGCAAGATATGAGGCGTGTGAAGTGGGTGCGGGCCGAAGCCCTCGGGATAAGGGGTCCTTAGCCCTCGGTCAGCGGTCCTTGAATCGGAACGCCGTCACACCCGCGAGCAATCTATTGGGTTGCGCCCTGAAAGACCCTGCGGCAAAGCGCGCCCATGTCGAGTTATTCCCCTTTGCGCGTCGCGTTTCAAATGGATCCCATGGAGGGGGTCAACATCAAAGAGGATACGAGCTTCGCGCTGGCGCTTGAGGCGCAATCACGTGGGGCGAAGCTCTTTGAATATGGCCCGCAGCATCTGATCTATAATGCAGGTCGTGTCATGGCGAATGCCCGGCCCATTCGTCTGAAAAACGAGGTCGGTGATCACGTTGAATTTGAAGAGCGCCGTCTGATTGATCTGGCTGATGATGTCGACGTGGTCTGGATGCGCCAGGATCCGCCTTTTGACATGTCCTATATTACGGCTTGTCACCTGCTGGAACGGCTGAAAGGTGAGACCCTCGTTGCCAATGATCCGGAATGGGTCCGATCCTGCCCGGAAAAAATCGTCCCACTCGACTATGCGCACCTCATGCCGCCGACGCTGATTTCGCGCGATAAAAGCGCGATTGACGCGTTCCGGGCCGCGCACGGGACTGTCATCATCAAGCCGCTTTACGGCAATGGCGGCGCGGGCATTTTTAAACTGACGCTAGACGATTCCAACTATTCTAGTCTGCTGGAAATGTTCTTCGAAATCAGTCGTGAACCTGTGATGGTGCAGGCTTTCATCCCGGAAGTCAGCGCTGGCGACAAACGCATTTTGATCATTGATGGTGAACTGGCGGGCGGATTTAACCGCGTCCCGCAAAAGGGTGAGACCCGGTCCAACATGCATGTGGGGGGCGACGCGCAGCCAATCGATCTCACTGAAAAAGATATCGCGATTGCCGAAGAACTTGGTCCCATGTTGCGCGAGCGCGGGCAAATTCTCGTCGGGATCGACGTGATTGCCGGGCGTCTGACAGAAATTAATTTAACCAGCCCGACAGGGGTTC
>JBCBGR010000058.1:0-12054 GCA_038526555.1 Pseudomonadota bacterium | reverse complement strand
AGGCTTCTGATCAATCACCAGTGACGAAACTGTGTGAGGGCATTGTCAGCACATGTCGCCGCCTTTTAGGGCGGGGCGCATGTGTCGTCTCTTCAGCCTATTGGTTATCAGCTTTTCGCTCCTCTCAGCTTGCGAACGTGTTCCGGTGACCGATGGAGCGGTGCGTAAAGTCGAAGAAGCCCGCGCGCGCAATGACGGCCCGCCGATGTGGCGCGTGCAGGACGAAGACAGCACACTTTATCTTTACGGCACGGTTCACCTCTTGCCGGGGCGCTTAGACTGGCAACGTGACGATATGCGGGAGGCCTTTGCACAAGCCGGAACGGTCTTTTTCGAAGCCGATCATTCCGGCGCAGATGGCGTGCAGGCCCAAGCCCTCGCCACACAACGCGGTTTGCGGCGTGACGGGCGTCGCCTCACAGAAATTCTCGATAGCTATCAAGCCAAACTTCTCGAAGCGGTCGCCAATAATGGTGACATCGCGCTTGAAGCCCTCGATTCCATGCAGCCTTGGCTTGCGAGTGAATATCTGACGTTAAGTGCGGCGGAATCAGCAGGTCTGAGTGCGGATATTTCAGCGGATGAGGCTCTGAAGTCGCGCGCGCGACAGTCGGGCAAAAATCTGATCTTTTTTGAAACCGCGACCGCGCAAGTCAATCAGATGGCGGACCTCCCGCAAGACACACAACTGGCTTTGCTGACAGATACGATGGAACGGTTCGACTTGATCGGGGACACGCTGAGCCAGATCGCCCAAGATTGGGCCGTTGGGGATGTGGACGCGTTAGAGCGTCAACTGATCGACCCGCTCGCCAACGCGCCAGAGGGTTATGCTGAGACTGTTCTGACCCAACGCAACGACGCTTGGGCCGAAGAGCTCGATGAATTTCTGCAAGGCTCCGGAACGGGCTTCGTGGCCATCGGCATTTCTCATCTTTTAGGTGAAAACAGCCTGCAAGACGCGCTGGAAGACCGTGGCTATGATGTGAAGCGCTACCTGGCCTTTCTCGGCGAAGATGTGATCCGGCCAGTCAATCTGGACCTCCCCGATGTGCCCACGGATTAAGCGCATCGTGATTGATACAGCGAGAGCGGAAAACAGGCTTTGACAAGCCTGCGACAGAGGATCATGGAGAACATATGCGAATTTCTTTATATGATCTTCTAAAGTCCAAACCGTTCATCGTTGCCGACGGTGCGTCTGGCACGAATTTCATGAATATGGGTCTGGAACCAGGCTTTCCGCCTGACATTTGGAACATGACGGACCCGGACAAGCCGGAGACCTTGCACAGACAATTTGTGGAAGCCGGATCAGATCTCATCCTGACCAATACATTTGGCGCGAACGCGCCGCGCCTTAAACTCCACGACGCCCAAGACGATACTTATATTATCAATAAGCTCGGTGCCGAAATCGCCGGCAAAGTCGCCGAAGAGGCGGATCACCCGGTCGTCGTGGCGGGCTCCGTCGGTCCGACAGGTGAGTTGTTTGAACCCATGGGCGATATGACCATGGAAAGCGCCATCGCCGCCTTCATGACCCAGATGGAGGGCCTGCGCGACGGGGGCGCAGATGTCATCTGGATCGAAACCATGTCAGCGGCCGAAGAAATCCGAGCGGCCGCACAAGCCGCGATCAATTGCGGCATGCCTTATATCTTTACCGCCAGTTTCGACACAGCCGGCAAAACCATGATGGGCATTGCACCCGCTGATATTCATGGGATTACAGAAGGTCTTTCTGAACAGCCTCTGGCCGTGGGTACCAATTGCGGCGTGGGCGCGTCTGACCTGCTGCTCGGCGCGCTGGATATGACCGAAGCTGACTCGAATGCCGTTGTCATCGGCAAAGCCAATTGCGGCATTCCGAAAGTCCTCGGCAAGGAAACCATTTATAATGGTACGCCAGAACTGATGGCGGATTATGCAGAACTCGCCGCTGACTCAGGCGTGCGGATCATAGGGGGCTGCTGTGGTAGTGCCCCCGAACATGTCGCCGCGATGCGAAAGTCCGTCGATGACTATATTGAGCGGGATGAACCCGGCCCTCGGCCCACGCGTGAGCTGCTTGAAGAAAAGCTGGGTGCGCTCGTTAATCCACCTTTGGAAGCCGGAGCCACCGGACGCCGCGGATCGCGCGGAGGTTCACGCGGTGCGGGGCGACGGGGTCGCGGTAGATAAGACGTGTGCTTCGTTGACGCGTACCAGCTAAAAAGCGGCGCATAACTGATATTTTATGCGACAGACGGGATCAGGCTAGGTTAGGCTCATAGCCGTGCCACAATCGCTCACATCGCACAGTTCAAAACCTGACTTGCCAGATCGGCTGCGCCGTCTGGCCGCCCTCGCCCGGGCACGCCTGATTTGGGAAACTTATGCGCCTGTTCTGGCGATCCCGGTGCTTGCGCTCGCCGTCTTTTTTAGCCTGACCTGGATTGGTCTGTTCGATGTGGCTGGCGACCCCGTGCGACTTCTGTTTGTCATCGCGCTCCTCGGCCTGATCGGACGCGGTGTGTGGCAAGCACGACACTTACGTTTTCCAACACAATCGGATGCGCTGCGGCGCTTGGAACAGACGGCAGGGCTGAATCATCGCCCGCTCGATACGCTGCGCGATACGGCTATTCTGGCTCCGGAGCTTTGGCCGCGCCATGCGCAGGATGCTGCCGAGCAATCGGAAACCATCCGCAAAGTCGGTCGTATTCCGGCGCTATCCCTGATTGATCGTTATGGCTTGCGGATCATTGCGCCGCTTATTCTGGCGATCGCCCTGTTTCTGGCGTTTGGGTTTGCGACCGAGCGGACACGAAGCGCCTTGTCACCGACATGGCTCTCACCCGTAAACCCTTACGGCTTGTCGTTCGAGGCCTGGGTTGACCCGCCCGAATATACAGGCCGTCCGCCCATCTATGCGCAAGGCGAAGGCCCCATCATGGCGCCAGAAGGATCAACGCTGGTCGTCCGCACGTCAGGTGCGTCTGATCTGCCGCGACCGAAATGGATTGGGGAAACCTCCCGTTTCCTCACGCCATCATCGCTTGGACGCAATAGTGTCGAAGTCCGCACCATTGTGACTGGGAGCGGTGTTCTCGATTGGCGAATAGGACCCGTTCGCCAAGCCTTCACGGTCAATGTTGATCCCGATCTGCCACCTACCATCGATTCCCTCGACCCACCGGATTTTGACACGCGCGATCGCCTCGTCCTGCGCTTCGATGCGGAGGATGATTACGGGGTTGAAGACGTGCGGCTCGAAATGGTTGAGCTTTCAGACGGCTTAGAAGAAGCGACCGCCTTTGATGGTAATGTGGCAGACATCGAAACGCCTGCTGGCGGATTTCAATCCGCTACGGGCCGTGAACTGAAACTCGACCTGACGCGCCATCCGCTGGCTGGGCGTAAAGTCATCGGTCGCTTGGTCGCGGTCGATGGCGCAGGGCAGCGGGGATTTAGTGAACCATTTTACACAACCGTGCCCGACAAGATTTTCGTCGAACCGCTGGCCAAAGCGATCATCGAACAGCGTCGCCTGCTGATGGATGGTGACGTGACTTATACCGCGCCGCCCAAAGAGCGACCCGATAATGACGCATCTGACGGCACCTTCGACACCTATCAAACGGCCTGGCGATTGGGTCGCGCAGCAGAACCCGTCCAGCGCGCTGTGGACCTGATTGACGCCGTCACAGACCAGCCCCATCCGTCCCTGTTCAAAGATCCCGTCGTCTATCTCGGCCTGCGTCATGTCAGCAAGCGCTTGCGTTACGCCACATCAGAAGTCGCCCTCGACGGACTGCCCGAGCATATGTGGAGCATGGCCCTGCGTGCGGAATTCGGACTGCTGGGAACGGCCTTGCAGGAAATGCAGGAAGCCGAAGCCGCACTGCGTGAAGGGATCGCGCGCCGAGCGTCTGCGCGCGAAGTGGACACGCTGTTTGATCGCTATAATCAAGCCGTCGACAATTACATGGAAGAGCTGCGCCGCAATGCTGAAATTGGCGAACCGGGCGAGAGCGGCGGCGGGCAGCCCATGGGTAATATTGATCAAATTCAGGAGCTGCTCGACGCCATCGAAGAAGCCAACCGCATTGGCGACACAGAAGGGGCCAGACGCGCGCTCGCCCAATTGGCCGAACTTCTGGAAAATCTGCAGCTTCAGATCAATCCTGGCGCAGGCGGCGGCGAAGACTCTGAAGAGATGGACGAAGAGCTGCGCGACGCGCTCGAAGACTTGGCAGAGGGTCTGGGAGAGCAGCGCGATCTGCAAGATCAGACCCGCCAAGCCGAACGCGATGAGCTGTTGCGCGAATTCGGTGCTGAAGGGATTGAGAATACGCCTTCTGCCGAAGAGCTCGCCGAACGTCAGGCGCAGCTTGAATCCCTAATTGAAGGCCTGCGCGAACGGCTGGAAGAGCAAGGTGAGATCGGACAAGAGGGTGAAGGTGACCAGGCTCGTGGTGGCCAAGCGGGCGGCGAGGGCGAAGCTGGCGGCATTTCAACCGATGAAGCGATCCGCCGCGCGCTGGAGGCGATGGGCCAAGCGGGTGACGCGTTGGAAGAGGGCACGTTCGGGGATGCCCGCCAAGCGCAAGCTGAGGCGATTGAGGCTTTGCGTGACGCCGGGGACTCGCTGTCACAACAACTGGCCAGTGGGCAGGAAGACGGCGAAAGCGGCGGAACCGATCCGCTGGGTCGGAACGTCGATGGGCTGGAATCAGACAATGCTGAAACAGATATTGATGGCCGAGACAATGCTGAGCGGGCGCGTGAAATTCTGGAAGAGTTACGTGAGCGCGCCGCCGATGCAGAACGGGATCAGCAAGAGCAAGACTATCTGGACCGTCTCTTAAGACGCTTCTGACCGAAAGGGCTGAAACCCTAATTCATGTCTTGCGTGCCCCACAGGATCGCTTTCGGGGCATAACCCTTGAAACCCGTGGCCGTACGGACACGACAGTGATAGGGCGCATCGCAATCATCCAATTTGACCAATGCCCCCTTTTCAACACGGGCGACAACCATCGCGTCGGGTCCAGGTTTTGTTGTGATCACGTTTTCGATTTGGAAAATAGCACTGCGCTCGCCTGAGAGGGCGGGCTTACGGACCCACGCTTCATCGCCTTCCACGTCGCGCACTTTGCGCCACATTTCCGTTTCAGCGACGACAATCAGCGGCAGACCTCTGCGCTGATATTGGTAAGCAATGGAGTGATTGCGAGACGGTCCGGTGCGCGCATTCACGCGGCCAAACTTCAGGCTGACAAAACGTGGAACGTCAAAGCCTGACGGCGTGTCTGCGCCTTGGACGCGGTAAATCTCGTTCCAATCGGCCATCAGCGCTGACTGAATATCTGAAAGGGAGGCTTCCGGCGCTGTTGACGCTGGAGTCATTGACGCTTGGATTAGCTGGGGCTGACCTGATGGTTCAGGGCTGCGGTCCGCCGCTGTTGCAACCAAACCACCTGTGAGCGCAACGGCGCATAGCGTTCCTAGGAGCCGCAAAACATGCGACCGCGATCCAGAGTGAGAAGGGGCTATCGAGCGGGTCAACATGGGCTGACCTTCTTTCAATTATCGTTAATGCGTCGTTAAACCGGATTTCCTTTTGCGGATATTTTCGCATTCCCGCAAGGGAGGGGCTTGCATCGGGACCATACCTCGCGGCAAGAGGACCTATGACGCCAACACCCGACGACGCATCAGGGGCCAATGCTGGGCCAGTAAACCCACCTGAGCGACCGCGTGTTTGCGTCACGCGAAAGCTTCCCGATGCGATCGAAGCGCGGATGGCCGACCTGTTTGATACGGTTTTGCGCGAGGATGACGCGCCGATGAACGTGGGGGCGCTGAAAGCCGCTGTCGCAGATTGCGATGTCTTTGTGCCCACCGTCACGGATCAGATTGATGCAGAGATAATTGCTGCAGCAGGCCCGCGACTACGCCTGATCGCCAATTTCGGGGCGGGTACGAACCATATTGATGTCGCCGCCGCCCATGCCAAAGGCATTACGGTCACTAATACGCCGGGTGTTTTGACAGAAGATACAGCCGACATGACGATGGCGCTGATCCTCGCTGTACCCAGACGGCTGGTCGAAGGGGATCGCCGGATGCGCAGCGACGGCTTCCATGGCTGGACGCCGACCCATATGCTCGGTCACCGGGTGCGGGGGAAAAGCCTTGGCATTTTGGGGATGGGAAGAATTGGCAGTGCCGTTGCGCGGCGCGCCCATGCTTTTGGCCTATCTGTTCACTACCACAACCGTCAGCGCGTCCCAGAGACACTCGAACGTGCGCTCGAAGCGACGTGGCACGAAACGCTAGAAGATATGCTGTCTGAGATTGATATTCTCTCGATCAACGCGCCACTGACACCATCCACGCGTCACCTGATCGATGGGCGGACGCTCGCGCTGATGCGCCCTGACAGCTATCTGGTGAACACATCACGCGGCGAGATCATTGATGAGGCGGCGCTCGCTGATGCCCTTTACCATGGCCGTCTCGCGGGCGCAGGGCTGGATGTTTATGAAGATGAGCCACGACCCCATCCGACGCTTCTGAACTTGGAAAACGTCATTCTCTCTCCACACATCGCGTCCGCGACACACGAAAGCCGGCGCGAAATGGGTGAAAAGGTGCTGATCAATATCCGCGCACACATGGATAATCACGCCTGCCCGGACCGGGTTCTGCCGCCCGGCGCGCGACTGGCCATGGCGTCCTAAAAGGACCTTTCCGCGTCAGTCGTCCGTATTCAAACAAAAGGTGCTGAATAGCCCCTTGCGAAAGAAAGACTGACATCATGAAAACAACACTTCTGGCGACAGTCTTCATATCAGCTGCGCTTTGCACGCCCGCGCTCGCTCATGATCAGCACTCACACACAAAGGCACGCCCAGCCCCTGCAGATCCACAACTCACTGTCGCCGCGATAACAGATAATTTGCATGTCCTGTTCGGTCCGGGTGGCAATATCGGCGTCTCGTCCGGGCCGGACGGCGTGGTCCTGATTGACGATAAATTCTCCCGCAACGCCGAAGAAATTCTCTACCATGTTGAACAGATCGCCGGTGAGAACAGTGAGCTTCTGTTTGTCATCAACACCCACCTTCACGGCGATCACACCGGATCAAACCCGGAAATGAAAGAGGCGGGCGCCCTGATCATGGCGCATGAGAATGTCCGCGCCCGCATGGGCGTCACCTATATGAACAAGCAGTTTGGCCGTGAAGTCGAAGCGAAAGATGAGAGCTTCTGGCCCGTCGTGACCTTTACAGATGAGGCGAGCCTGCACTTTAACGGGACCACTGCGCGAGCCATTCATATCCCAACGGCCCACACAGATGGCGACAGTATCATACTGTTCGAAGAAGAAAACGTGATCCATATGGGCGACAATCTCTTCCTGATGATGTTCCCCTTTGTTGATGTCGACAGTGGCGGGTCCATGCAGGGCATGATCGCGGCGCATAATAAGGCGTTGGACATGTCAGACGACAAGACCATCATCATTCCGGGGCACGGTCCGATCACGAATGTGGAAGGCCTGCGGGACGCGCGCGATACGCTGCAAACCATCTATGATCGTGTGGCGGCGCTGAAAGACGACGGACAGTCGCTGGAAGAGATTATCGCAGCGGAACCCCTCAAAGACATGGCGGAGCTGGACGGCTTCATCGATCAGGCCGGAATTATCACAGCCGCTTGGCGATCACAGGGCGGCGCGTTTTAGTCCTGCGGACGTAATAGTTTCTCCGCGATTGACACAGTGACGTCATGAAAGACGGGCAAAGCTTCAGAAGAATTGCGGGAGACCCTCATGAAAATCTCAAGACGTGATGCGCTGCGAAGCGCGCTCTTAGGCGGACTCGCGACGGGCGTATCAGCTTGTGCGACGACAGGAACGCGCAGCGCAGCGGACCTCTCTGGCGCGCAGTTCCTGCACGGGGTTGCGTCTGGCGAACCCGCGACTGACGGATTTCTGATCTGGAGCCGGATTACGCCGCCAGCTGGCACGAGTGGTACTGCGGAGCTGACTTATGATGTAGCAACGGATGTAAGCTTTACCGACGTAATCAGCTCTGGAACCGTTGAGACGGGCGCTTATCGGGATTGGACGCTCAAGGCAGACGTCAAAGGGCTGAAACCCGGACAGCGCTATTTTTATCGCTTCCAAGCGGGCAATATCACATCGCCAACCGGACGCAGCCGAACCTTGCCCGAAGGCTCCGTCGAGAGCGCTCGCTTTGCCGCCGTCTCTTGCTCTAACTACGCGTTCGGGTTCTTCAACGTCTATGACGCCATTGCCAAGCGCGATGACATCGATGCCGTGATCCATCTGGGCGACTACATCTATGAATATTCTACCGCAGGATATGGCGGCGAAGTCTCCAAACAGATTGGGCGAGAACATGTGCCGGATAAGGAGATTGTGAGTCTTCAGGATTATCGCACCCGTCACGCGCAATATAAATCTGATGCGGGCAGCATCGCCATGCACGGGGCACATCCGCTGATCCCCATCTGGGATGATCACGAGACCACCAATAATAGCTGGGAAAATGGCGCTGAAAACCATGACCTCAGCGAAGGTGACTGGGACGTTAGGCGCGGGGCGGCTTTGCGCGCCTATTATGAATGGATGCCTGTCCGGGATCCGGCGCCGGGGACTGCAGCTGAAAGCCTGTTACGGGGTTTCCAGTGGGGGGATCTTGTGACGGTTGCGACGCTTGAAACGCGGCTGATGGCGCGATCCGAGCAGTTGGAATATTCTGTCATCGGTCCATCTCTTGCGACGCCT
Source organism: Pseudomonadota bacterium (assembly GCA_038526555.1). Classification (GTDB taxonomy): domain Bacteria; phylum Pseudomonadota; class Alphaproteobacteria; order Caulobacterales; family Maricaulaceae; genus Litorimonas. Next base: position 3,248 of record JBCBGR010000058.1, on the reverse strand, counting down.
GAGGGACTAGAGAAATTCAAAACGGTTGATCTGGTCAGTGAAAATCGGGAACTTCTTGGTCGTCCGCAATCCGAGCGCTTATCCAAAACCATGACAGAGTCTGTCGCGAGCAACACACGCTGGCGCGTGATTGCCAATCAGATCATCATGGCGGAAGTGACGGCTCCGAACCTGACGCCTCTAGCGAGTTCGCCCGCGATTGAAGAGATCGCCAAGGTCTTCCCGCCGATTATAGACTTCATCGCGCTGTCCACGCTGGATATCCCGCTCAACACAGATGCGTGGGATGGGTATCCCGCCGCACGCGAGCGTTTCTACACCGCCATGCGGGAAGCGGGAGCAACCGACCTGATCGTTCTGACCGGCGACACGCATGAATGGTGGGCGAATGAGCTGAATGACGCGTCTGGACGACCCATGGGCGTCGAGTTGGGCACTAATGCCGTTACGTCCCCTGGTGCATCGACCTATTTCGGACCGGAAGGCGTGACTTATTCCCGCCTCTTACGCGAACGCAACGCGATGGTGACCCACCACGACCCAGATGGAAAAGGCTATATTGATCTTGCGCTCAGCCGTGACAGCGCGCAGGCCACTTTTGTTTCTGTCAGCAATATTCTCAGCCAAGAGTATGACGTGTCCAAACGCGCGCAATTTGATCTTGTAAGGCAAGACGACTCGCTGAGACTGCGGAAGATGTCTGTTTAGCGGAACGCGTTAGACCCAGACTAGCGCAAAGCGCGGAGCGCTGGGCTGATCTGATCGGAAATTCTCACCTCGTCTGCGGGTGCGGACACAATAGTCTCTTGCGAGGCGACCAATTCGGGCATCGGTTCGACCACGCCATCTTTCTTCGTGGCAGCGCGCAATACGGCATTGGCCATATGGTCGAGTGACACTTCGCGTTCTGCCGCCCCCACGGCAATAGCCGCTTTTGGCATATCGGAAACGGTACAGCTTGTTTCTGTCTGCGCGAATGTGACGGCCCCAGCTTTGCGCATTGCGAGAAGTCCTTCGGCGCCATCCGCGCCCATCCCTGTGAGGATCGCACCAACGGACCAGGGTCCGGCTTCGCGGGCGACGCTTTCGAAGAGGTAATTGATTGAAGGCTGGCGTGCCGTCGGGTCGGTTTCCGGAACCATCGTGATACGATTATTGCGAAGCGTCATATGCCCGCCATCAGCCGGGGAAAAGTAAACGCGACCTGCTTCAATTTTCTCGCCTTCTTCAGCGATTTTGACGCGCGGGCGAACAGCGGCGTCTAGAGTCTCAATCAGAGCGTCCAAGAAGCTTGGTTGAATTTGCTGTGCGACCAATGTGGGTGGGCAGCTGGTTGGGTAGCGGGCTAAAATCCGAATAAGCGCTTCGACACCTCCTGTCGCGGCACCCATGGCTACAATGCGGTGGAAGGTGGGCAGACCATCGAGCGATGCGCCCAAGTGAGCGGCCTTGAGGGCAGCTCTTGCCTCACCTCGCGGCACGCAGCTCGACGCGATAGCCGCCCGGACGGTTGCAACCAGTTGGTCAAAGGTTTTCGTATCATTGGGAGATGTTGGCTTGCCGATACAGTCAAAGGCTCCGCTCGCCAGCGCTTGAATGCTTTTGGCCGCCCCTTTTTTCGTGTGGCTGGAAAACATCACGACGGGCATGGGCCGTTTGGCCATCAGCATGTCGAGAAACTCCAGACCATCCACACCTGGCATTTCAATGTCGAGGGTCAACGCGTCGGGGCGCAGAACATCAATGAGAGGGCCTGCTTCTTGTGCCGTCTCTGCCTCACCAACCACTGTCACACCACCAGCCTCTAAGGCGTGACGGATTACAGCGCGCATCGTTTTGGAGTCCTCAACAATGAGGACCCGTGGCGACGCCGCGCTCATCATAGGGTCGGAAACAGAGTTCATGTGTCAGGCATGCGCCTGTAATGATGAACAAAGTGCAAATTGATACCGACCCGACTCACTTTATTTGATCTTGGGCAAGCTAAAATGTCTGCGAGATATAAATCCCGTAAGTCTGAGGCGGCCCCGCAATAAATGTCGGAATGCCAAACGCGTCGCCTGTATTGCCCGCATCCAGCAAATACTCTCTGTCGAACGCATTCTCCATAAACAGCTCGACTATCAATCCTTCCAAGGCCGCCGGTTCAAAGGTCAGTCGCAGATCTAGAAGCGCATAATCTTCCTGGAATTCGTCAACGAAGAAATCACCACCTTGCAGATCGGTCCTGTCATTATCATCGTCAAAAAAGATATCATCTTTCCAAGCAAGAATAGGTGAGAAGGACAGACGACCAAAGTCAAAATCACGATCAATTAGACCGCCAATCGTAATTGTATGGGCTGGCGCGAGACGGAAACGATTACCCGCCCGAACCTGCGGGTTACCCTCACCATCTTCATCATCGAACTCCACGCCATTATAGGCGTAGTTCCCGAAGGCCAGCACGTAATCATTGAGACGCCATTGGGCAGATCCTTCGAAACCGAAGCCTGACGCATTGCCGCCATTGACGGGAACCGGCGTCCCGGCCTCATTCAGAATGGTCGTCTGGAAATTCTCATACATATAGTAATATGCGACCGTATCGACCCGCAAACGGCCATCAAACGCTTCGCCGCGATAGCCCAGCTCAAACGCGTCGGTTTCTTCTGCGTCAATCGTGACGAAATTCTCTTCCAATATGTTGGGCTGCGCAACATTGGCGGCATAGCTCAGCACTTCCGGGCGGCGGCCTTTTCCGTAATTGGCAAAGACCGTCGATGTGTCTGAGAGGTCATAATTCAACGCTAGACGATAAGTCAGGCCGTCAAACGTATCCTCGACAAAGACCGGATTGCCGCCATTAAAGACGTTGGCCCCCAGAAACACGCCAGCCCCTGTCAGCGCGGACGGACCATTGGGCGCATCAGCACTATAGCCAGACTGCTTATCGTCATAAGTGTAGCGAACGCCCGCTGTCACATCGAGCCGGTCAGTCAGCGCATAGGTCATGTCGCCAAAGAGATCCCATGAGGTGGAGTCATTGAAGTTGGTGAAATTCTCTTCAAAATACCCTATGGGTATTCCCTGAACAGTCGTCTGCAGCAGGGCGTCGAGCGTTGGGGGGATTTGCGCCACACCCGGAGGGGCGCTGAAGAGTGGGAACCCTATTTGAGACCCAAATAGCAGGGCTTGCACCACGCGCAGATCATAACCGAGCGGGACGCTTTGCGCGCCTTCTTCGGCAAAGACAGAGCCGCCAACAA
>JBCBGR010000057.1:0-12120 GCA_038526555.1 Pseudomonadota bacterium | reverse complement strand
CTGACGGACTCCAACGGTCGCAAAGTCGATTTCCGCAATGTCATCATCATCATGACGACCAATGCTGGCGCTGCGGATGCATCGAAAGCCGAGATCGGCTTTGGACGTGGCCTAAAAGAAGACGAGCAAGATGCGGCCATCAAGCGTCGCTTCACGCCGGAATTCCGCAACCGTCTGGATGCTGTCGTGATGTTCGCGGCTCTGTCCAAAGAGCACATTGCGCGCGTGGTTGATAAATTCATCATTCAACTGGAAGCTCAGCTCTCAGATCGTAAGATCGAGTTCCAGGTTTCTAAAGGCGCGAATGAATGGATTGCCGCGAAGGGCTATGACAAGCGTTATGGCGCGCGTCCGCTCGGTCGAACCATTCAGGAACACGTCAAGAAGCCGCTGGCGGATGAGATCCTGTTCGGGAAGCTGAAATATGGCGGACTGGTTAAAGTCGGTGTGGACCGGAAGAAGGAGAACCTGACCTTCAAATTCGTGCCCGCGCCCAAGCCGAAGACGCCAGAAGGCGGCGAGGCGGGCGAAAAGCCTAAGGAAGACGCATAAACGAATTTAGAAAGCCGCCTTTTCGAGGCGGCTTTTTCTTATGTTCTATCGGCGCCGAGTTAGAACGGCGAGGGTTTCACCGCGCTCACCGAAGAGAACGAGTTCGCGGTTTGTCGCGTTCACGGTTCGGGTTCGGTTCAGCACATCAAAGAAACCATTCTCAGCGCTATTCAGCGGTTCCTGACAAGCACGGCGCGTACTGGCGATCGGGCCGAATGTCAGTTGTGGACCCATTTGGGTAAAGCTCCCAAAAAAGCCATTACAGCCGCCATTGCCGTTGACTTCACCATTCGGGTTGAAGGCAATGAACTGGTTATAGGGATTGTTCGCAAATCCCCATTCCGTTCCAGCAAGGCTCTGCAAGGGTTGGTTTTGGGGTGGGCTCATCAGGCTCTGGCAGGCCGTTAAGGCAGCCATCACAACGACTGCGCCAATAATCCGTCCAATCATTCGTCAAACTCCCGATAAGGGTCGCCCAGCATCCGGGCGACCGAGCGGCCATTTTCTGCGAGCGCAGCGACATCCACACTCACCGATTGATCGCATGATGTGTGGCGCTGCTGTTCCAGATAGTAGCCCGCATTGAAGGCTTGGGTCATCTCGCGCTGTTTGGCGCTATCATTGGCCGCTTCGACTTCCATCATCTGGGCCATATAGTTGCGCCATTGCTGATCTTCATCGCCAAAACAAAGCGTCCTGAGATAGTGCATTTGTCCCAGATTTTTCGCGAGCGCTTCCAGAAGGCTTGTCATTCGGACCATGTCTTCCTCGATCCGCAGCTCCGCTTTTTCACGCGCGGCCATGCGTTCTTCATCGGTGGGCGTTTGCGCCAAAGCGATAAACGGCAAAAGACTTAAAAATATGATCGCGAGAAAGCGCATGAGGTCAGATTACACAACAGGCCTTAGTGTAGGATGAATAAATCATGGTGATCCATGACTGGCAAATGTCTCCCGGATGACAGCTTCCGTTTTCGGCCACATGTTTAAGGCTCCAATATCCGCAACAGATACAAACTTGGCGTCCTTCGCATCGTCCGCACCTTGCGGGATACCCTCCGTCCAGTAAGCCACATAATCGTGCAGACGATAGGCAAAGCCCTCAAAATCCGCATTGATCACCGCAACTTTCGGGCCAAGACGGGCGCTCACCCCTGTTTCTTCATGGAGTTCACGCAGAGCAGCCGCTTCTTCGGTTTCGACGTCTTCGATCCGCCCACCAGGCAGGGACCATTCGCCCGCCCGTGGTGGATTGGCGCGCTGGATCAGCAGGACCTGATCGCCCTTGAAGCAGATCACGCCGACGCAATCTTTGCGCTGTTGTGTCTCGGTTTCGTTCATCTCGTCCATTGCGTCCTCTGTGCCCTGTGATAGCCGCATTGTCATGTGCGGACGCTATGTTTTGAATATCGATCTCGGCGACATTGTGACTGATTTCGAGGCGATTGATAGCAGTGAAGGGAATTGGGCGTGGGAGCCCACCTTCAATATCTGCCCCACGCAAACGGTTCCTGTTGTTGCCTTTGACGGGCAGAAGCGTCGCAAGGTCGTCCCGATGCGCTGGGGCCTGCATGCGCATTGGAATCGCCAGAGTCCCAAGGAGACAAAATCCGCGCCGCTGTTCAATGCACGGCTCGATACTGCGGCGGAGAAGGCGTCGTTCCGGACTCCGTGGAAACGTCGCCGCGCGCTGATCCCGGCGTCCCACTGGTATGAATGGACGGGGGAGCAAGGCGGGAAAATTCCCTGGTGTATCAAGCCGGAGCATGATCAGCTTTTCGCCTTTGCAGGCCTCTGGGATCAGTGGCGCGTGGATGAAGGGATCACCCTTCTGTCCTGCACCATCCTGACGACGCAAAGTGATGGCCCGACCTCGGATCTCCATCACCGCATGCCTGTGCGTCTGTCGCCCGATCACTGGAATGCGTGGCTCGACCCGGACGTGAATCCGGAACAGACCATCGCCAACCGTGAAACCGGGGAGGATCTGATCTTCTGGGAGGTCGACCGCGCGGTCAATAGTAACCGCGCGAGCGGGCCAGAGCTGATCACGCCTGCGGTCTAAGCTACTTCTTTTTCGGCGGCTGAGGCCGCTTAAAAACGAGCTCATTCTCGGATGAGCGCTCAGGCGAGAAGCTGTAACCCCCTGCATTAAACGCGGTCAGATCATCCGCTGAATCAATCCGGTTCTGGATCACCCAACGCGCAAAGAGGCCGCGGCCAAACTTGGTGTAATATTGGACCGGACGGGCTTTGCCGTCCTTTTCTTCCAGCAGTTTCACATTGATCACGCGACGATCCAGCGTCTTGGCATTGACCGCTTTGAAATACTCATTCGACGCCAGGTTCAGCACTGTCTGATCGTCATGATCGGTCAAATCGCTGCGAATTTGCTCGCCAATCTGCTCACCCCAGAACTCATAGAGGTTCATACCGCGGTCGTTGCGGAGCTTCGTGCCCATCTCCAACCGATAGGGCTGGATTTCGTCCATCGGGCGGAGCAGGCCATACAGGCCAGAGAGAATACGCAAATGTTTTTGCGCGTAGGTCAGGTCGTCCTCTGACAGGGTTTTGGCCTCAAGACCCCAATAGACATCGCCGTCAAAGGCAAGGCCCGCAGGCTTCATACCGGGCGCGTCGCCCTCCAGGTCAAATTTGGCAAAACGATCGACATTGAGTTGCGCCAGATTGTCCGAGAGATGCATCAGGCGTTTCAAATCGCCGAGCGTCTGATCTTTGGCCGTAACAGCGAGGGATTTTGTGTCGTCCAGCATGCGCGGCTGGGTGACAGGAATACCGCCCTCATAGGGGTCCATATTTAATTTTTTGGCAGGGGAAAGCAGGGTCAGCATTTTATAGCTCCTCATAACAGCGGTCCTCAGGATAGAGGCCTGTCCGCGTGGGTTGATGCACATGAGGTGAGAGCTGGCGCGTGAATAGTCAATGACCTCACGCAAGGGTGAAGTGTCGCGGCTGTTTTCAGGCAGATGTATGTATTCTGTCGCCCATCACGGGGTCGACTGTGAGGATGCTAAATCGCGCAAATGGCACGAGGCGCGAGCCTTGCCCCGCGAGGGCAAGTCATAAAAGTAACCCGTTTACGCGAAAGCTAGACCAGCGCCGCTGAGCGAGAACGCGCGGCGGGTCGCACAGGAGACTCAGCGGTCCGCGATGAGCGCACGCCGGACGCGGCGAGTGTGTCGCAGAACTTTCGATCCTGTGACGTCCTGCCGTCTCTTTGTGGGAGGGCGCATTCGCAGGCCGAATGGTTCATGGCCGTGCAAACTCGTATCTCACCCCCGCATCACTCATCAGTTGCGATGCCGGACGGGACCTGATGCGCCGTATCACCTCGCAAAAGACCCATCTCACTCAACATTCCCTGGCCAAGAGCGATACACCCCTCATGCCGTCAGGAAACGAGGGTGAGGATAGGGAGGGAATGGATTCGGGGGATGGGATTGTTGTGAGTTGTTGGGAAAATGAAGCTGAATCAGGGGCCTAGGCTCGTAAGCCCGATGCCAAAAACGAGAATGGTTCTTCTTACCCCGTCATGGCACGACTGGATCGTGCCATCCACGACCCGACGGAACTGCCATGGATCGTACAGTCGAGCTGTGCGATAACGGTAAAGATGGTGATGGCTAAGAGGCTATTCCCGACCAAAGAAGGCTAAGGGGTTTTAGAGTCCTGGTGGCTTTCATGGCCTAAAAAACTTAAGCCTGTTATTCTGCACAGCCTCGCAAAAATTGGTATCCACGGAAATTAACAAAGGTTCTTGGTCTGCCCCCTGTGCCGTGCAACTGTCGAAAAACAGGGGACTTCACATGCCAGCCAAAACTCTAAAACGCGCAACCGTTTTTATGACCGCTCTTACATCATGCGTGTCGGCCTGCGCGCCGACAGAGCCAGACGTGATGATAACCGTTGAGGCCATCGAAAGTCAGGCGGATGAGCGATATCAGTCAGAGGCCTATGTCGAAGCTGGGGCTCTTTATGAGGCCCTTGCAAAGCGGGAAGATGCGCCGAAATGGACACGCCGCTCGGCCGCTTACAATGCCGCTTGTGCTTACGCCCTCGCCGAAGATCAAACCGAAAAGGCGTTGGACTTATTGGAGCTGTCCGCTGAGCTTGGATTTATCGATACCTATTTGCTGGAACAGGATACTGACCTTGAGAGTTTGAAAGAGACCCCGCGCTGGGCGTCTATTGAAGAGAGGGTGAAAGAGGCGAGCGAAGTTGAGGAACGACGCTGGGGCGCGGCGGCGCTTCAAACGCCTTATGCGGAAAACCTGCCCGTTGAAGATAAGCTGGCAGGGCTGTCTCTTCTTTGGTCAGAGGCTAAATATAATTTCGCGAACTTTGATCTCGTGCCTGAACTCGACTGGGATTCTGAGTATCGCGCCATGATTCCGCGCGTCATGGCGAGCGAAAATACTTATGAATATTACCGGCTACTCCAGGCTTTCGTCGCAAAGCTCGAAGACGGTCATGCGAATGTCTATTTTCCGAGGGTCCCCGAAATCCAGAGTGATCTCTCCCATGTCCCAGCCATCAACTACCAATGGATCGAAGAGCGCCTAATCCTCGATTACGTTGCAGGTGAGGAGTTTGAAGTCGCAGGGATTAAACGCGGCGATGAAATCATCGCTGTTAACGGGCAGCCTATCCAAGAGTTTGCAGATACGGAACGCCGCCCTTATGTGAGCGGCTCGAACAAAGCCTACATCGATAGTCGCGTCTATTCATGGCGTCTTTTGACGGGTCCAGAGGGTCCAATCGAATTTACAATTCAAACGCAGGACGGCGATACCGTGAGTGTTCCATCCCGCCGACCCGATTGGGGGACATGGAGAGCCCTGACGAAAGGCAGAGAAGGTCAGCCGCCGAATTTTCGATGGGAAATGCTGCCGGATAACATCGCGTATGTCGAACTTAACTCCTTCGGAAGCTCTGAGGCTTCGCAAGGCTTTGCCGACAATTTCGAAGACATATCGAAAGCGGATGGCATTATCTTCGATGTCCGCAAAAATGGCGGCGGCAGCAGTGCTTACGGGTATGATGTCCTGTCCAGACTCACCCAAGAGCCCTTTGCGGTCAGCTCATGGAAAACGATGACTTACCGCCCATCCTTTCGGGCTTGGGGCCAACCAACGGATAGCTATGAATCCACGGACAATATGGAACTCCCTGATCCCAATCAGTACTTTGACGGTCCCGTGGCAGTCCTGTCAGGAACGGGTACATTCTCGGCTGCAGAGGACTTTTTGGTGGCCTTTGATGTTATGGAGCGCGGGCCCATTATCGGACAGGCGAGCGGCGGCAGCACAGGCCAACCCCTTGGGTTTGCCCTACCCGGCGGCGGCACAGCCCGTATCACGACAAAACGTGATACCTATCCCGACGGATCGGACTTTGTGGGGCCTGGTGTGCAGCCCGATATTCTAGCCCAGCCAACCGTCCAGGCATTTATTGATGATCGCGATTTAGCGCTCGAAGCGGCCATCAAATATGTTTCAGACTCCAACTGACACATATTGGATGCACTTTCTGACAATACCCTTGTCTACTATTACATTTAGCGCCCTAAACTCATCAGAAAACGGTCTCGTGGCTATAGACGTGAAGCACGCAACCAGCGACATCTGATTTCTGGCCCAGCTCTTAGATCGGCATACGAACTTTCGATGACCTCGCTTATCGACGCGATAAAGGTGTGGAAGATGAGGGCTCGGCTGATTGTAAAAGCCTGAAAATGAAGCAAGGTGTTGGATGAGATTAATCTCGCTGACAAACGAGAGACCCACCTAAACGATGACGACAGCCAACAAAGTTCGAATTACGCTGACCAGCTTTTTGGCGTTTGCTTTGATGTCGGCTGTGATTTCTCAATTGGGCGTCGTGTCAGCCGCCATGGCCGAACAGTTTGATGTGGACGTCACGCACACAGTCGCCATGTTTAGCTATCTGACCACAGGCGTGCTGGTCGGAAGTTTTACAGCCATGTTTATTTTTGACCCGCTCGGCATCAAAAAAAGCATCATCATATCGGCATGCAGTATTCTGATCTGCCTTGCGGTATTGTGGTTTGTTCAAACTCTCACCGCGATACCCATTTTCCTGTTTATTATTGGGGTGGGGAGTGGGGTCTTAATCTCTGCGGCGACCGTTATCATTACATGGACCTATGCGGAGACAATAAGACCGCAAATGTTACTGATCACCGACTCCTTTTATAGCTCAGCCGGGTTCATATCAGGGATCTTAGCGGGCTATCTGATCGGCCAGGGCAGCAACTGGGCCACCACCTATAGTCTGGCCGTTGGGATCGTGGTGCTTTTGCTAATATTAGCAAGCCTATCAGCCTATCCGAGCGGCGTTTATGAGCCCGAAGATAATCAAGAACAGGCAGCAGATATTGGCTATATGAATTGGCCTTTGGCTCTCTATGTCACAGGCGCTGCGCTCCTTGTTTACCTGATCACGGTCGTGATCACCTATTCCTGGGTGCCGCATTATCTGAGCGCGAATTTCAACAGTTCACCGGAACAAGTCGGGGGCATTCTGGGACGGTTTTTCCTCGGCATGTTCCTGGGACAGATCATGACATTCTTCCTCGCCTTCCTCGGAAGACTGCGCGTGCTCATGACGGTCCTCCTAGTTCTGGCGACCCTGACATCGAGTTTGATTTGGCTGAGTGATGACGTCAATCAGATTGGCTGGGCTTTGCTCCTGCTCGGATTTTTCACGGGTGGATGCCTCAAAGTGCTGATTTCGTTTGGAACCATGTCGACGGGTAATCCAACGGCGCGCATGGTGAGTTTCCTGATTCTCTGCACAGCGATCGGCAGTTCAATTGCTCCGGCATTAAGCTCTTACATTGTCTCTCAGACAAGTGAGTTTGCTGTCGTTGTCATGATAACGGGTGGGTACGTTCTGACCCTTATCCTGCTGATGTTTGCCTTTATGGTGTCGCCCACAAAGCATCCACAAACTTAGAGGCCTTCATCTGAAAATCCTTGCTGGAAACAGGGCAAGGATCATGTCTAGGTGTCAGATAGTCAGTCCTGCGTGAGTCGGTTTTAAGTCAGTCTTGCGCCCATCGGAGAACGCGTCGTCATTATGGCAAAACTCTACTTCAGTTACGCCGCCATGAATGCGGGCAAGTCGACGATATTACTGCAATCCTCCTACAATTACATTGAACGCGGTATGCAGACCTTGTTGCTGAAGCCTTCTGTCGACACGCGCGATACGACGGAAGAAGAAATCCACTCCCGTATTGGCATTTCGGCTGAGGCCGATATTTTTACGCCAGAGACAAACCTGGAAGACCATGTCAGTGGGGTTCACAAACAAACACCGCTTGATTGTGTCTTGCTCGATGAAGCTCAGTTCCTCACGGAAGATCAAGTTTGGCAATTGGCACGGCTTGCGGATGACCACCGCATCCCAGTCATGTGCTATGGTCTTCGGACAGATTTCTTGGGAAATCTGTTTCCGGGCAGCGCCGCGCTTTTAGCGATTGCGGATAGTGTACGGGAAATTCGGACCCTGTGTTGGTGCGGTCGGAAAGCGACAATGACCTTGCGGATTGATGCGTCTGGCAATGCAGTCAGGGAAGGGGCCCAGGTCGAAGTCGGCGGCAATGATCGCTATGTCAGTCTCTGTCGTCGCCATTGGCGAACAGGCCAAATCCGACCGTGAAGAGGGTCCTAAACGCGCCTCATAATAATCGCTCATAATCTTCAGTCTGCTTGATATAGTACTATTGGTGATCCAGCTCTGTAGCAGACGCGTCATCGCTATGTTGCGAGACGTAAATTGTCATTCTACGGAACCGTTTTCCGTTAGGTCAAAACATGTCTGATCTGAAGGCCCAGTGCTCTATTGATCTCTCCTATCCTTACCATGGCGATGCGTCCCCTCTGGATCGGCTCGCTGCACTCAGCGCATATGTCGAGGCGGAAGGGTGTCTGGCTGAGGGTTATCTTGTTGGCGACGTCATCGAAACGCTCGAACAGGATATTGCGAGATTGCTGGGAAAAGAGGCGGCCATGTGGTGTCCAACCGGAACCATGGCACAGGGTATTGCCATCCGTCTCTATGCCGAAGACGCGGAACAAAAACGCTTTCAAGCGCATCCCACATCTCATCTTCTGCTGCACGAACAAGAGGGTTATTCGGAGCTCCACGGCCTCGAGGCTATAACGATTGGTCCTTGGAACGACTACTACCGTTCAGAGGATCTTCGGGGTGATGCGTGCTGCGCTTTGTTAGAATTACCACAACGCCACAATGGCGGGCAGTTGCCGGACTGGGAAACACTCTGTGCGATCAAGGAACGTGCGGGGTCGCTGAACCTCCCACTTCACATGGACGGCGCCCGCCTCTGGAGTTGTCGTCTCCACTACGACAACCGATCCTATGCCGAAATCGTGGAGGGCTTTTCATCTGTTTATGTGTCCTTTTACAAAGACATTGGCGCGCTTGGCGGAGCCATGCTTGCCGCGAATGCTGACTTTATTCAAAGGGCACGCCGTTGCCGGGATCAAATGGGCGGCCTGCTTGCCAACCATTGGCCTCTCGTGGCGGATACTGCGCGATTGCTGCCTGATCGATTGGGGCGAATGGACGACTATGTTCGAGCGGCCCAAACACTGGCCTCGGCGTTGCGTGATAACGGTGTCGAAGGCTTTGACCCCAGTATCCCTCACACGAATTTGTTTCATTTGAAAATTTCTGTTCCCGAGGAGACCGCACTATTGTGCCGAGACAAGATTGCCCGTGATCAGGGTGTTTGGCTGGCTAATCGTTTCTGGGAGGTTTTGGACGAAGACGGATGTCGATTGGAAATTGTCGTCGGAGACACACTACTCAAGGCGCCGCAGGATCAGATCGTTAATGCCCTATGTGCGTTTGCATTGTGCGCGAAAGCCGGAACATAACAGTTGGGCAGAGTTTGCGTACAGCGCTTTGAACCCTATAGCTTCAAAGAGTGAAACGGATTGAGGAGCCCGCATGTCAGACCAGATGAAAATTGATCGCCGCCAGATACTCGCTCTGGGCGTTGGGGCCGCTGCAGTCGCGAGCCAAACGGCGTGGTCGCAGACTGCTACGCCTGCCTTTGAAGGCACGCCTGATCTATCCGGAAAATCTATTCTCGTGACTGGCTCTTCCTCCGGTTTTGGAAGACTCGGCGTCGAGTATTATGCCCGACAAGGCGCAAAAGTGTTTGCCACAATGCGCAACGTGCCTCGTCCCGAGGCGGATGAAATACGTGATTTAGCAAGTTCCGATAATCTCGATATCAGCGTTATAGAGATCGATGTGACGTCGGCTGAGCAAGTGGAAGCGGGTGTGGCCGAGGCGCTGGCGTCGAATAATGGTAAGCTCGATGTCCTGATCAACAATGCCGGTATATCCGTGGGCGGACCGATTGAAGTTCAGGACATGGAAGCCACCAAGCTTACCTTCGATACGAATGTGTATGGGTGTCACCGCATGGCCCGCGCGGTACTTCCAAGTATGCGGGCAAATGGTAGCGGTCAGATATTCAATGTCTCGTCTCAGCTCGGTCGCCTCATTATTCCAGGCTTCGGCATGTACTCAGCGACGAAGTTCGCCCTTGAGGCAATGAGTGAGCAAATGGCCTATGAACTGGTGCCTCATGGTGTGGATGTCACGATCATTCAGCCAGGCGGCTATCCGACGAATATCTGGGCTAACAATAATGCCAACTCGGCACCCCTCAAACAACGGTCTAGCAAAGACTTGCTCGGAGCCTATCCCGAACTCACAGCGGGTATGGGTGAACGAACGGGCGGCGGTTCGACTGACCCGATGGATGTCCCGCGCGCGATCGCTGAAATCATTGCCATGCCAAAGGGTGCGCGCCCATTACGCAAAGCCGTGCATCCTGTCGCGCGCCCACAAGAGTCGGTGAATGCTGCTTCGGCAGAGGCACAAATCGCAATGCTTGGTGCGTCTCCGCTAGGTCCGTGGGTCAAGAATGTACTGCAACGGTAGCGACAAATAAGGATGGTGGATCTCACGGTCATTAGATTTTGACGACGTGTAGATACGTTACCGCTTCAGATTGATTATCGACATCTCTGTGTCCTAGGAAGTAAGCGGCTTAAACGCGCCTAAAAACGCTCACTAAGAGTCGATACCTGCTTCCTCTTTCGCCACCTCATAAGCCTCCAGCGCTTCCATCCAGCGCTCTTCCAAGCTTTCAATCCGCTCGGCGCATCGCGCGCGGTCTTTGCCGAGCGCGACGGCGTGGTCGGGGTCGTCGGTGAATAGGTCCGGGTCTGAGAGTTCGCGGTCGATGTCGGCGAGCATCCGTGTGGCGCGGTCCAGGTCCTTTTCAAGCCGTTCAGCAGCGCGTTTGAGGGGAGCGACTGATTTTCGCGCTTCGGCGCGGGCCTTGCGTTCATCGGCTTTGCTCGGCCCAGTATCGACTTTTTCCTTTTTCTCAGGCTTGGCACGTTCAGCCTGTTCTTCGCGGTAATCATCCAGCGTGCCGGGGTAGGGGGTCACCGCGCCGCCATCGACGAGCCAGAGGCGTTCGGTCGTGGCTTCCAGCAAGGCACGGTCGTGACTGATGAGCAGGACCGCGCCGGAATAGCTGTTGAGCGACCGGACCAGCTCCTCCCGACTGTCAATGTCGAGGTGGTTGGTGGGTTCGTCGAGGACCAGCAGATGCGGCTTATGAAAGCCGATCAGGGAGAAGAGGAGGCGGGCTTTCTCCCCGCCTGAGAGGTCGCCTGCGGGCGTTTCGGCATTCTTTGCGCCGAGACCGAATTGTGCCAGACGCGCGCGGCGTTCAGCCTCTGTCGCGTCCGGCATGAGTTCGACGACATGGTCATAGGCGGAATGCTGTGGGTTCAGCGCGTCCACTTCATGCTGTGCGAAATAGCCGACCCGCATCTTCTTATGGCTACGGATATAGCCGTCTTGGGCCTGCAAAATGCCGAGTAGGCCTTTCGCAAAAGTCGTCTTACCTTCGCCATTGCGGCCCAGCAGCCCGATCCGGTCATCTGGGTCCACCGAGAGGTTGATGCTCTTCAGGATCGTGGCTTCATCATAGCCCAGCGCAGCGTCGTCAAAACGGACCATGGGTGGAGAGAGGAGGCGTTCTGGACCTTGCAGATCGATCGGTGCAATCGGATCGCTGACCATCGTCGCGATGGGTTCCATCTTCTCCAGACGTTTAACGCGGCTTTGCGCCTGTTTGGCCTTGGACGCTTTGGCCTTGAAACGGTCGACAAAGGCTTGCAGCTTGCGGCGTTCTTCTTCCTGCTTGGCGACGAGCGCCATATCGAGGCGGTTGCGCTCGGACAGGCGACGCTGGAACTGATCGTAATTGCCGGAATACATGGTGAGCTTGCCGGATTGTAGGTGCGCGATGTGGGTTACTGCATGAGTCAGGAAATCCCGGTCGTGGCTGATCACAAAGATGGTGCCGCGATATTTGCGCATATGGTTTTCGAGCCAGAGCGCGCCTTCAATATCGAGATAGTTGGTCGGCTCATCGAGCAGCCACGACCGGGATTTCCTGACT
>JBCBGR010000056.1:0-12122 GCA_038526555.1 Pseudomonadota bacterium | reverse complement strand
GCCCAGGCCCCGCACCACGCGCCACCCACAGCCAGCAACTTCGCATCTCCACGTCCAAGACCATCGCGTTTCCGCACAAGCCGATAAGTCACTTCAACCAGCCAGAACGCGCCATAGCCCAGCGCTGCTCCCAATAAGTGCAGATAGAAGTCCTCAGACGTCCCAAATGCCCAAGCCAACCCTGCTGCGATCAAGGGGAGGGTGATGAGATTCGGCAGACGCTGCGTCGCCCAATCGATGCGCGCGAGCTGGACCAGCGCCCCAATCAAGACGCAGCCGCTTAAAATCGTTATCCACATGATCATTCTGGGGCCTTAGCCGAAAAGCCTTTGGACGGCAGGGAGAATTTCCGTCATAGCGCACCTATTCCTCTGACGCTGAGTCCTCATGGACCAACCTCTTAACAGGAGACGCGCATGTCCGACACGCCCGACCTCCTCGATAAGACGGACGACGCGCTCTACCCGGCTAATCCGATCGTCAGTGCTCTGTCCCAACCCGATGATTGGGAAATGCGGGTGCGCCTCGAAGCGCTGCACCCGGCGGATTTCTCTGACTATTTGGAAGAGCTGGACGAGGCGCAGCGCGAGGAACTCGTCGCACGCGCCCCGGAATTAATCACGGGTGAGCTGCTGGTCGAGCTGGAAGATGATGTCGTCGAAGACATGCTCCCGCTCCTCGAAGCAGACGTCATTGCTGATGCGCTGACCGAGCTTGATAATGATGATGTCACGCAGATCATCGAGGAGATGGAGCCTGAGCAGCGCGAGGATGTGCTTGACGCTATGGAGCCGCAGGAGCGGGCCAGCGTTGAGGCCTCACTCGCTTTTGATGATGAGACGATTGGTCGTCTCATGCAGCGCGAATTTGTGTCCGCCCCTGAATTTTGGACGGTTGGCGATACGATCGATCATATGCGCGAGGCCGGCGAGGACCTGCCAGATCTGTTCTTCAACATCTACATTGTCGATCCGTGTTTGCAGCCGATTGGTTATGTTTCGATTTCTAAGCTGATGCGGGCGCCGCGGGACGCCTTGCTGGCCTCGCTCATGGAAACAAAGCTGGTCACGGTTGAACAAAGCCTCGACCAGGAAGAGGCGGCTTACCTGTTTGAGAAGTATCACCTCATCTCCGCGCCAGTGGTCGATGATCAGGGGCGCATTGTCGGCATGATGACGGTCGATGATATTCTCGACATTATTCAGGACGAGAACAAGGAAGACATTCTGGCCCTTGCGGGTGTCTCAGAGGCCGGAATTACCGACACGGCCTTTGAGACCGTTAAGTCACGCGCGCCCTGGTTGCTGGTCAACCTCGGCACAGCGATCCTCGCCTCGATTGTGATTGCTCGGTTTGACTATGCGATTGAGCAGATCGTGGCGCTGGCTGTGCTGATGCCCATTGTCGCCAGTATGGGCGGGAATGCAGGGACGCAGGCCTTGACCGTGGCCGTGCGCGCGCTAGCAGAGCGGGACCTGACGGCAGCCACGGCCTGGCGGGCTGTACGACGGGAAGTCGTGTCCGCCTTCATCATCGGGATCATTTTCGCGGTCGCAATGACCCTGATCGCGTTCATTTGGTTCGGCGATCCGCAACTTGCAGGCGTGGCGTTTGTCGCCATGATCATCAATCACCTCTTCGCTGGGCTTGCCGGCATTCTGATCCCGCTGGGCTTAAAGCGTGTTGGCGCTGACCCAGCTGTAAGTAGTTCAGTCTTTGTGACTACCGTGACGGATGTGGTCGGCTTTGCGGCCTTCCTCGGTTTTGCCTCTATGATCCTGCTGTGATGCTGGATAAGGTGCGTTAGCAAAGCCTTAACCATAACTGCATTGGCCGCTCCCCTCTCAGGGGAATGCGGCATGGGCCTTGCAACTTCGTTCGTGTGAACCGTGCAAGAGTGCCTTTATGACCCGAACTCTGACAATTTCGGATACCGGACTTCGCCTGATCAAGGCGTTTGAGGGTTTCCGTCCCGACGACAAGACCCTTGTGACGGGGATTCGGGTGGTCGGCTATGGTCATCGGCTGGAGGCTGATGACGAACCTGTCCATATGAGCCGGATGGAAGCCGAAGAGCAGTTGCTCGAGGATCTGGAACCCGTTGAAATTCTGATCAATGATGAAGTGCATGCGCCCCTCACGCAGGGCCAGTATGATGCGCTTTGCTCACTCGGATTCAACATTGGGCTGGACGCCTTGCGGAGCTCTGATGTCGTTCGGGCGCTGAATAATGGGCGTATTCTGGACGCCGCCAACGGATTTGATGTTTGGCGGAAGGCTTCTGTGAATGGTGATGTCTATGTCGTTGACGCGCTGATGCGACGTCGGACAGCCGAAAAATCACTCTTCCTGCGCAATGACCCGGCTGTGCCAGCGCCGACGGCTATGCTGACGCCGCTGAAGGACCCATTTGCACCTGTGGGGCCAACTGATGACGGCCTGCCGCGTGTGAATGAAAGCCCTGATGCTGGCATTATTGAAGATGCCAATCTGGTTGCTCAGGATGTTGAGGGCAGCGCTTTTGATAGCGAGTTCGATGAGACAGTTGACGCCTTTATTCCTGCCTCAAGCTTGAGCGAGACAGTCTTTGATGACAACCCAGCCAACTTCACAGTTGAGACTGAGACAGAGAGTGAAGCCGCTCAGTCCAATGACATTGATGATGACGCGCTGAAACAGGCTGTTGAGGTTCTCGACGAAGATCTCGACATGGCGTCTGATTTTGATCCGAACGTCATCTTGAATGCGACCGAACAGTCGGCAGATGCAGACACGACTTCTGAGGCTGATATCGTTGTTGAAGAAGAACAGCGGGCCCCATCATCCATTGCTGAAGCGGCGGACTCGCTGGGTGATAGACTGACGGCTTTGCTGGATACAGACGAAGTCGAAGAGGCTGAAGTGCTCGCTGAGGCGATCCCCAGCTCGCTTGTTGATCCAGAAGATAATACACCGCGCTCTAACCTCGTCTCCTTTCCAAAAAGAGAGCTGGTTTTAACCGAAGAGATGGAAGCGGCCTCAGATGATGAGCTGACTGTTGAGATACAGTCTCCTCAGGCATCAGACGAAGAATTGGTTCTGATCGATAGCTTGGCTGAGGACGATGTTATTCGCGCCAGCCGTGATCCCGAAAGCCAGGTCTTCGATCCGGAAGGTGATCCGGTGGAAAATGCCATGCTGTATCTGGAGCGTCGCGCTTCGGAACAGCAGCCTAAGGCCAAGACAGGTGGCGGGTTCTGGATCCCGCTTGTCCTGGGCTCAACACTGCTCGGTGCCAGTGGTGTGCTGATGGGGCGCGGCGCGACCGAGCTGTTGTCGAACTGGGGACCATCGGCTGTCATTGCCGCCGCGATTACGGGCGGTTTGATGCTCCTCTTCGCCTTTTACGCTCTCATGCGCGGGCGATTTGCGTAACCGCTTGAACCAGAGCGGGACAGCCTATGGCTAGCATTCCGTAAACGGCGTGCTTGGACGAATTTAAGGAATTTCTGGCAGACACACTCACAACATTTACGACGGACGACGTAGGGACAAAGATCATGACGTCACTTGATGCCAACACAGAGATGACAGAGGTGGAACTCCTCGAAGACACTGGCGCGCTTAACACGGACGAGACGGTCTCAATGCTCGACGGCTGGACGGATGCGCACACAGACGCGTTCCAAAATGAAATTCTGACCTTCCGCCATCGTCTGAACGAAACAGGCATGTTCACGGATGAGGCCTTGATTGATCTGCTGGATCGTCACCCGTCTCATATGCTCGATGTGTGTACGATGGGAGCATGTGATGATCCCCTTTATCCAAACCGTTTCAGAACAGGTGATTTCCGCGAGGCGTCAAGCGCAGACCTGCTGGCGACAGCCAAGGCCGGGAAAGTCTGGATCAATGTCCGCAATGCCATGACGGAGCATGCAGACTACAAAGCTATTCTAGACAAGATGTATGGTGAGCTCTCCGACAAGACTGGGAACCGGATCATCAACGCCAAAGGAAGTATACTCATCAGCTCTCCCGTGGCGCGCGTGCCTTATCATTTGGATAAAACACATGTCGTTCTCTGGCATATTCGCGGCGAGAAGACCGTTTACGCTTGGCCCGTGAACCAGACCTTCATCCCTGACTCAGCGCATCAAGCGACACTGACGAATATGATCGACGATGATCTGCCTTACCGGGAAGAGTTTGAGGAGCATGCCACGGTTCTAGCGCTGAAGCCCGGAGATGGAGGCACATGGCCGCTGAATGCGCCTCATCGCGTTGATAATAATACGTTCTGCGTGTCCGTGACGACCGAATATTCGACCCCGGATAGCGCATCGAAGAACGCTAACATGCTGACGAACGCGGTTCTACGCCGCTATCTGGGTGTGAACTCGCTCTATGAAAATGATGGCGCGCTGACACGTCGGGTGAAATCTCTGACGGGGCGTGCGCTACGCAAGACACCGCTCGTCAAGGACACAACGCCGTCTGATATGGTCACGTTCAAGGTCGACCCGAATGCTGAAGGTTTCCTGGTCGATGTGGAACCGTTCGAACGGAACTTCTAACCTCTAGTCAGCGCTGAGCGCTGGCAGCATTTAAGATTTAGAAGCGGCTTTCTTTTTGGGAGCCGCTTTTTTCTTGGCAGCTGGCTTTTTCTTTGCGGCGGGTTTCTTCTTGGCCGCCGTCTTACGCGCAGGCTTCTTCTTACCGCTTTTGGCTTCCTTTTCCGCGATATATTCCAGCGCCATGTCGATATTGATATCCTGCGGGTCTTGGCCTTTGGGGATCGTCGCGTTGATCTTGCCCCATTTTACATAAGGGCCGTAGCGACCGTCCAAGACCTGTACGGGCTTTTCGTCCGTCGGGTGATTGCCGAGATCCTTCAAAACGGTCTGGCCGCGACCCCGCCCACGCGAGGCTTTCTTCTCCTCAATGAGCGTAACAGCCCGGTTCAGGCCAACATCCCAGACTTCTGAGACATCATCGAGCGAAGCGAAGGTGCGCTTATGGACCACGTAGGGGCCATAACGACCAATACCGGCTTTGATGAGATCACCATCTTCAGGGTGCGGACCGATTTCGCGCGGTAAGCTCAGGAGCTGTAGCGCCTTTTCAAGATCAATGCTCTGCCAGTCCCAACCCTTAGGCAGGCTTGCGCGCTTCGGTTTGGGTTTTGGCTTGGCATCAGGATCAATGTCGGCGGGCAGGGCCTGTTCGACATACGGACCAAACCGACCTGTTTTTAGCCAAATCGCATCGCCTGTTTCAGGATGGTTGCCGAGTTCCGTATCTTGGACTTCGGAGGCTTCTTCTTCGCCGCCAAAGGGCCGCGTGAACTTACATTCCGGATAATTGGAACAGCCCACAAAAGCCCCAAAACGACCGAGTTTCAGGGACAGTTCGCCTGTGTCACACGCTTGGCATTTGCGCGGGTCCGAGCCGTCTTCACGCTCTGGGAAGGCGACGGTTTTTAGTGCGACGTTGAGCGCATCTAGTACATGGCTGACACGCAGTTCCTTGGTGCCGTCCACATGTGTTGAGAACTCATTCCAGAACTGGGAAAGCATAAGCTTCCATTCCAGATCACCCGCACTAATCTTGTCGAGCTGTTCTTCGAGATCAGCCGTGTAGTTATACTCGACATATTTCGCGAAGAACTCTTCAAGGAAGGCTGTTAGCAAGCGCCCCTTGTCAGATGGGATGAAGCGCCGCTTATCCAGCGTGACATAATCTCGGTCCTGCAGCACCTTCAGGATTGAGGCGTAAGTCGAGGGACGACCAATGCCGAGCTCTTCCATCCGCTTGACGAGTGAGGCTTCGGAATAGCGGGGTGGCGGCTGCGTGAAATGCTGCTCGGCTTCGACCTTCTTCGCATTCGCACCCTGACCAGATTTAAGAGGGGGCAGTGTACGGTTGTCTTCTTCCGTCTCTGATTTGGGCTTTGACGCCTCATAGAGTTTCAGGAAACCATCAAAGCGAACCACTTGCCCTGTGGCCCGCAAAGCCAGCGTGTCGCGGTCATCAACGACCGTCACAGTCGTTCGCTCTAGCTTGGCTGACGCCATCTGGCTCGCGGTCGCCCGTTTCCAGATCAGTTCATAAAGCTTGGCCTGATCGCCGCTCAAATTGAGGCTTTGTGGTGTACGGGAAAACCCTGTTGGACGGATCGCTTCGTGGGCTTCCTGCGCATTTTTGGCTTTGGATTTATAGACGCGCGCAGATCCGGGCAGATAATCATCGCCATAGTTTGACGCGATCGCCGCGCGGCAATCGCTGACCGCTTCACCGACCATGGAGACACCGTCGGTCCGCATGTAGGTGATCAGGCCGACCGTCTCTGACCCAATATTGACGCCTTCATAGAGTTTTTGCGCCGTTTGCATGGTACGCGTGGCGGAGAAGCCCAGCTTCCGGCTGGCTTCCTGCTGCATGGTCGATGTCGTGAAGGGCGGCTGCGGATTGCGTGTCACGGGTTTGGCTTCAACCGACTTGATCGAAAGCGCCGCCGCTTTGACCTTGGCTTCAGCGGCGCGGGCTTGCGTTTCATTGGCGAGGCTGAATTTATCCAGCTTTTCGCCGTCCAAGCGAACGAGGGCCGCTTGGAAAGCGCCAGATGCGGTTTCCATGTCTGCACCCACGGACCAATATTCGCGTGGGTTGAACTGTTCGATTTCGGTTTCGCGTTCTGTGATCAGGCGCAGGGCGACGGATTGAACACGACCGGCCGAGCGCGCGCCAGGAAGCTTGCGCCACAGAACAGGAGAGAGTGTGAAGCCCACCAGATAGTCCAGCGCACGTCGGGCTAGATAGGCATCAACCAGTTCTTGGTCGAGCTCACGTGGGTTCGCGATGGCGTCCGTCACTGATGATTTCGTGATGGCATTGAAGACAACCCGTTCGATAGGCTTATCTTTCAGGGCTTTTTTCTTGCTCAGGACATCCAGCAAATGCCAGCTGATCGCTTCGCCTTCACGGTCCGGGTCGGTTGCGAGGATCAGCTTGTCAGCGTCTTTGAGGGCTGTCTCAATATCTTTAATGTGTTTTTTGGAGCGGGTGTCGACCGACCAGCTCATCGCAAATTCATTCTCGGGATCGACGGAGCCATTCTTGGACGGCAAGTCGCGAATGTGCCCAAAGCTCGCCAGCACACGATAGTCGCGACCGAGATATTTTTCGATCGTTTTGGCTTTGGCCGGCGACTCAACGATAACTAGATTCATTATGATCCGATCAAATCAGGATGGGCTCGAAACTGGCGCGCCATTTGGGGGGCTGGCTCCCTGATGTCAATCCGACGCCCCAGCGCAGCATAAAATGTCCAGTCTCATATTCAATAAAAGCTAAAATACAACTTTCGGTCGTTTGAAATCGCCGCTCGCTACTTATACGTGATAATGTCACGGCCGCCGGCCATAATAATAATGCGGACTGACTATGAGTGACCTAGACAGCATGAACGACGATGAAAAGCTGGACTATGTGATTACAACAGCGCGTCAATTGTCTGAAATCACCCTTAAACTTGGACAGGCAGAAGCGGCGGCACTTCTGTCCGTGATTGCGGGTAGTCTTGCCGAAGAGAATGACGCCGCCTAACTTATCCGGCGCGACTGACGCGTCCATCGGGCTCAATTAAAAGCTCTGCATTGAGTTCCAGTTCCAAAAGGGCCGCAAACGCTAACCCAGCAGGCACATTTGAGGCACGGATCAAATCATCGCGATGGGTCGGGGTAAAAGACGCCGCGCTTAAAAGGTCCTGTTTCGCACGATCAAGTTCGGCCTGATCAGCCTCGAACGCAGGGCCGTTATAGCCATGGGTAGGCTCGGACACGCGATGGTTCGGTTCATTGTCGCGCCAATGCGACGCGATGCTCTCAATATTATCGATAACGTCCTGAGCCGTCTCAATGAGAGCCGCGCCTTGTTTGATCAGATGATTGCAGCCCTTGGTTCTCGGATCGAGGGGATTACCAGGCGCCGCCATGACTTCCCGATTTTGCTCTGCGGCATACCGTGCCGTAATCAGCGTGCCCGAACGATGCGCGGCTTCGATCACGACGACTCCCAGTGATAGGCCAGAAATGAGGCGGTTCCGACGTGGGAAATCTCGCGCTGTCGCTCGGTAACCGAGTGGCGACTCGGACACGAGGAGCCCTTGTTCGCGCATAGCGAAGTGAAGGCGTTCATTCTGGCGGGGATAGATGTGATCAACACCGCCGCCTAAGACGCCAACTGTTCCGCTCTCCAGAGACGCACTATGTGCAGCGGCGTCAATACCGCGCGCCAAACCAGAGACGATGGTCATTCCGGCTTGTCCCAATTCGTTTGCCAATTGCGCCGCGAACTTCTGGCCAATCGCAGAGGCATTTCGTGAGCCGATGATCGCGACCGAGGGTCGGCCCAAAAGATCGACATGGCCCCAGACGCTGATGATAGGCGGAACCGGATCAAGGTGTTTCAAGAGTTTTGGAAAGTCCGGGTCAGCGGCACAGAGAATCCGCACACCGATTTGCTCACTCGCCTCCATTTCAGCTTCGACCTGTTCCACCGTCGGCGGTCGAATATCTTTTTTGCGGATCAGCTGAGGCAAGACGTCAAGCGCTCGGCTCGCCGACTGATAGCGGTCCATCAGGCTCCAGAAAGCGACGGGTCCAACGGTCCGTGTTCGATAAAGCCGCAGCCAGTCCCGACGTTCGGAGAAACTTAGTGCGGAAGCGGACAAAGGCTTAGCCCTTTTGTCCGATTTTAGATTCGGTTCGGTTTCGCAAGCGCTGGATATTCTCACGGTGACGCCAGAACATGAGCAGCGTCATGAAACCGACCATCGCCTGAACAGGCCAGGAGAAGAACATCAGCGCCATTGCGCATCCAAATGTGGCGGCGGACAGGGCGGCAGCAGAACTAAATCGGGTCAGATACGCGACCAAAAGCCAAGTGCCCGCGGCGACAAGACCCAGTTGCCAGACCAGCCCGAGTAAAGCGCCAAAAAAAGTCGCGACACCTTTTCCGCCTTTGAACTTCAGCCAGACCGGGTAGCAGTGCCCAAAGAGTGCAGCCGCCGCAGCCACAAACTGGAACGGTTCGCCGAACACGAAAAAGGCGACCCACCCGGCAGCTGCGGCTTTGCCTGCATCCAGTAACAAGGTGAGCGCTGCGATGCCTTTATTGCCTGTACGAAGGACATTGGTCGCGCCAATGTTGCCAGACCCGATTTCGCGAATATCTGGCCCACCTGTGGCGCGGGTGAGCAAGAGGCCGAAGGGAATGGACCCAAGAAGATAGCCGAGTAGAATAGACAGCGCGATTTCCATGCCCGCCATTTGGCTGACGCGCTAGATCAAGTCAAAGCAAGTTCAGAAGAAAGATCTGGAGGTACCACCCGGAATCGAACCGGGGTCCACGGATTTGCAATCCGGTGCGTCACCACTCCGCCATGGTACCGTCCAGAATTTGCGCCTCTATCAAGCAAACAGGGCCGAGGGCAATCAGAAATATCGGCTATTTCTGCGTCCATTTAATCTGCGTCAGTCCGTTATGCGCTGAACGACGTTGCGGGCGCTCGCACAGAAGGTTAGTAACCGATCCGAAATAGGCCGCGCCTGAGTCCCTCATCCATATCCGGGCGGGTTTTTGAAGGATAGCTTTCATGCCTCAGTTTGATTTTGATGCAGCGCGCGAGACCATGGTCGAGAGCCAAATTCGCACAGCGGATGTGACGGATCTGGAGATTTTGTCGGCGTTTCGCCGCATCCCGCGCGAGCGTTTTGTGCCTGCCTCCAAAATGGCGCTCGCTTACGGAGATGCGGTGGTGGATTATGGAGACGGACGTGTCCTCCTCAGGCCTCGCGACTTTGCCAAGCTCATCCAGGCGGCTGATATTCAGCCTCATGAGGTCGTGCTGGATATTGCGAGTGCCCGTGGTTATTCCGTTGCCGTTCTGGCGCAAGTCGCCGAAACTGTTGTGGGGCTTGAAACAGAAGATGACGCCGTCGATCGGGCCTCATCATTGCTGACAGATTTGGATGTGCTCAACGCGGCGATTGTCAAAGGTGATCTGAAGCGCGGCGCGCCGGAGCATGGTCCATTTGATGTAATTATTGTTAACGGCGCTGTCGCAGATGTTCCTGAGGCCTGGTTTGGCCAGCTCAGCAATGGCGGGCGTCTTGTTGTCATCGTGAAATCCGGCCCGATTGGGCGGGCGACAATTTACACGAAATCCGGCGAAGCCATAGGCGATCGTGTGGTCTTTGATGCTAACGCTCCGATCTTGTCAGGGTTTGAGCCCGTAAAAACATTCGCGTTTTAAATTAATTGCATCGGCACGGACCTATGAAGTCTTTACATTCAGGCCTTCTGGCAGGTGCCGCAATAATCTTGCTGAGTAGCGCCGCGTTGGCTCAAGACGTAAGCGGCCCGGAAGTGCCGGATCGGGACACGCTGCAAACTGTTCTTGCGACTGTCTATAATAGCAATCCGCAACTCTTAGCAGAACGCGCGCGTCTGCGGGAGGTTGATGAAAACTATATTCAGGCCCGTGCACAGGGGCGTCCAGGTGTTTCCCTGGCCGCATCTGCAAGCTACGAAGCGCAACGCGCGCCTGCAGGTGAGCCCAATCCCTTTAACCCGAATGCCGGTGACTGGATCGATATTCAGCCTCGCAACGCGCAAGTCAGTGTTGTTCAGCCCATCTATCAGGGTGGGCGTGTCCGCGCGTTGAAACAACAGGCCAGGGCCGGGATTATGGCCGCACGGGCTGGTTTGGAAGGGGCCGAGAATTCCGTCTTTCTATCGGCCGCAACCGCTTACATTGATGTGTTGCGGGATGAAGAGGCCGCCCGTATTCGGCGAAACAACGTTCGCGTTCTGACACGCCAGCTTGATGCAGCCAATGCACGTTTCGAGGTGGGTGAGGGAACGCGCACGGATGTCGCACAATCTCGCTCCCGTCTCGCTGCTGCAGAAGCAGGACTCGCGCAGGCCGATGCGCAGCTTGACGTCAGTCGTGCGCGCTTTGTCCGTTTTGTGGGACGCATGCCTAATCAGCTTTCGCCTGTGCCGGCCATTGTCCTGCCTGCAGATTTGGATCAGGCCACCTCTCTCGCGCGCGACAACAGCCCGCAACTATTGGCAGCGTACTATAATGAAGTGGCGGGCGAGGCCGCGATTGATGTGGCCAAGGCAGCAGGTCGCCCTACAGTCGGCTTGTCAGGGTCTTTGGCGCGGTCTCGCGGAACCTTCCTCGGCTTTTCTGACGCGGATCAAGTCGTGATTGGGGCGCAGCTGAATGTGCCCATCTACAGTGGCGGGGCGAACCAGTCTCGTGTCCGTCAGGCCGAACACGCCCGCACGCGTTTGGGCTTTGAGTCGCGTGACGCCGAACGCGCAATCGATGAAACCGTCATGCAAGTCTGGGCGCAACTGGAGGCTTCCCGCCGCACGCTGAAAGCCAGTCGTGAACAAGTCGAAGCAGCAGAGACAGCATTTGAAGGCGTGCGCCTGGAACGCGATGTCGGAACACGCACACAGCTTGATGTGCTGGACGCGGAGCAAGAGACGCTAAACGCGGAACTGGCTGTTCTGGATGCGAAGCGTGCTGTAGACGCGGCGACATTTCAATTGCTGGCGACCATTGGGGTTTTTGATGTGGACGGTCTGTCGCTCCCGCTAGAAACCTATGACTCTGAAGCGAATTTTGAAACGATCAAGAATGATCGTTTCTCGCAATATATTGAAAGTCGTATGCCGGAGCGTCTGGTCGGATCGGACGATGATGTCATCGAATTACCGTAAGTCCTGACCACGAATCAAAGTTAGAGTTGCCCGAAATTCTACCGTTTCCGGAACGTTCCGAAGCCGTTTCGTTTGTGTTGTCTGTCGTTGCGAGATGTAACCAGACGGATTATTTCGTTGTAGGCTGCGTGAAGTTAGCTTTTCTAAACCTCTGTATTCATTAAACTCTTTATGTCTTCGGCGGCATTTTCGCCCCGGTTAGACAATCGTGGATTGTCTTGGCCCCTTTATAGACAAGAGGCATGACTTGGCTTAACCCTCTGTTAAACGTGTTGATTTGTGGGGCACGAGAGAGGGGATCATCAAACGGATGTCCGAGCAAACACCGGAACCCAGCGCTG
>JBCBGR010000055.1:0-12238 GCA_038526555.1 Pseudomonadota bacterium | reverse complement strand
GTCAGCTTTCACCCCCGCCTGCTGGGCGACGCCCCCGGTGTGATCCTGTCGCGATGGGGCCCGCGTTGGTTCTTTGATATGAACTATTTTGGTGTTGCGACAGTCGTGCTGATATTCGCGGCGCTCTTATGCATCCGACGCTACAAACGTGTGAGCTTCTTCTTCGTCGCGTTCGTCCTCTATCTGATTACGATTTACACCTATAAGGGCCTCTACCCGCAGACTTTGGGTCAATTGCCGCTCCTGTCTGGTGTGAGGGCCTATGCCCACATTTATATGTGGGTCATCTGTATTGCTGCTCTGTCCGCTTATGGTGTTCAATCACAATTATCGTCCAAGATTGGGCCGTGGGGCAAGACAATCGCGCTTTCCATTGGGCTGGTTGGCACTGTCTGGATTGCGGCATATCTTTCAAGCTTCCATCCTATTCTCCAAGAAACGGTCGATGCAGATCCAAATCCATCGCGCGCCGTTTTGCACTGGTTGCCAACCGGATTACTGACACTCGCTCTGGTTCAACATTTATTATCGCTGATGCGTAAGAGAGCGGAGGAGCAAACCGCTTCACTGCCGACAGAGTCCCTGATCTTGGCCGCCCTTTTTGTGACGTCCTATGATCTTTTATCAGTGTCCTCTGGCGTCAACCGCACAGTGGCGGAAGAGCATTATTTTCCAACCCATCCGGCGATTGAAAAGCTCCAAGCCATACAGGGTCATGATAAAATCATGCCTCTCAATAATGGCCTGCCGAGCCTGGTTCACCTCCCATATGGGATAAGATCCATCGGGTTTCGCGGCTTTTTCACCGAGAGGGCGCGCAATGTTGTTCGTGAATATGCGCCCACATTTCCAACAGACAGGATTGCCACACAGTTTAACCATCCGCCGAGTTCCACGGATCTGGCTCACCCCTTTATTGAACTCATGGGCGTGAAATATTTTACTGACCTTACGTCCTCTTACGTTTTGGATGAATTTGACACGAAGGAAGATAATTCCGGACCTTACCCACGCGTTCGCAAAATCCGGTCTGAGGGTATCAGCATTTATGAAAATCTCGATTATTCCGGTCGGGCGCATATCACGCCGTCTTGTATCGAACGATCTGAAGATGAGATGCTGGCTGAGATTACGGCGACGCGCGCAGATCTGACTCGTTTCGTGTTCCGAAAGGAGTGCCCATCGACACGTTTGCAAGCTGGGCGCGCCCGGATTGTGAATGAGGAGCCAGGCCGCATCGGCGTGGCGATTGAGTCGACTGGCCCGACCATTCTGGTGCTTGGCGATAATTACGCAAACGGCTGGAGAGCCGAAGCGAATGGTGAGCCGATATCCGTCTTCCGGGCCAATTATAATTTCATCGGTATTGACGTGCCTGCAGGCACGGAGAGAGTGGTGCTGCGCTATGCCCCAACAGGTCTCTGGCCTGCCATCTATCTCGCAGCGACGGCTTGGTTGCTGCTTATTGGAGGCTTTCTCTACAGGGTCTTTCGGTCGACTTGGCCCCAAATCCAAAAGACGAGAAAGACGATGATGTCCGCTGCGAGTATCAACACGCGCAGATAAATTGTTGCTGCTATAATGTCTGCGACGGGGCGGCTCTCGATGACGAGGGCTGTCACGGCTTCGCGGACGCCCACCCCAGAGGGGGCGAAAATGGCCAGCATACCCGCGCCAAAAGAGAGGTCATAGGCAGACCCGTATAATGCCATCTGGCCGAGCGTTTCTGAGCCAGCATTCAAAATTATCGCAAAGGCAAAGCCATAGCCAAGCCAGATCAATATCTGTCCGAGGATAACTTTGAAAAGGCTGTAGGAGCCCGTGATGCCGAAATAGCGCTCCGGTCGTATCCATAAAGCAATCGTACCGCCCACAGCACCGAGTAAAGCGCCCCACAGTGGTGGGATTCCGATGATCGATCCGGCGGCCGCTGCACCAAAAATACTAGCACCCAATATCGACCAGTAGGTGAGTAGAAGCAGGGCGGACGCCGCCCTTTTGGGAGAATGCCCTAAATTGCGGATCATCACGCCGTTCACCAAGAGATTAGCCCCGGAAACAGGAATATATTTGGACATATTGGTGAGGTTGAAAATTCGCGCATTCGCCCTGAGGGTGGCCGCTGGGCCATTGGCACGGATCGCTTCGCCTTGCGTGAGGATAACACCTGCGTGCGCGATAATAACCAGCGCAATGGCCAACAAAGACTTCCCCCAAGTCTGATTCTCTAGCAGTGCGCGCAGGTCATATGTCTGAACGAACCACCAGAGACCGACAGCCACAAGACCTAGCCAGAGGAGTTTTATCAGGCCGACAAAACGGCGTTTGAGATTATTGGGTGAGGTTTTCTGGGCCATATATTTTGACACCGGGAATACCTGTGTAGGGCTCTTTTTCGCGTCTGACTTTGCAAGGATTGCCGACAGCGATACTGTTGGGCGGAATATCACGCGTCACGACGGATCCTGCGCCAATCACGACATTATTGCCAATCTTGACGCCCGGCATGACGACTGAATTCATCCCGATCCAGACATTATCGCCGATCTCGATGGGGTCTGTTGGAATATGGTCTTCATAATCATCCAGGGAATGGTTCGCGCTGATAATACCAACATTTGGGCCCAGGCGGACATTGTCACCAAAATGGATGCCGTTCTTGCCTTGGATATAACAGCCGGGTGAGAGACCCGGAAAACAGAAGGTTCCGACCGTGATGCGTTGCGGGAAGGTGACCTTGGACCGGAAATCGACAGGCCAAGTCGTCATTCCGTTGATCCGTAAAATTTTCTGAGGGAACAAGTAAAGGGCGACGGCGATTAGCGGGTCGATGCCTGTCCGATGACGATAGCCCAAACGCATAAGAATGCTCGCAATGCCGCGACACACCTTAAAGATGAGGGCGAGTCCCCGCATAGTGCTAGAGCCGAATGCTCAAATGCTCATTCTCCTGATGGTCCAGTGAGAATGAGGCGAGGAGGAATTGCAGGCCGCTGACAAAGAAGAGCCCGCCCAGCAGCAAAGACACAATGGGTGTATCCCCCGTTGCAGCGAAGACCCAGACAACACGGATGCCGAAGATCAACGTAAAGAACAGGAAGAGGAGGGCGAATGCCACATAGAAGACGAGCGGATGGCCGTTCATGAAAATATATTTCTTGTAGAGGCGCACACCTGTGAGCTTCAGGAGAAGCAGCAGCATGGGACCGATGATCTTGCCGATCTTCATCTTGGACCCCCAATTCGGGCCATAGACGGGTTTCACGGGCCGTTCTGCGACCCGCATATTCGAAATATTCAGCCGCGTCAGATAATCATTTGGGCAGCCATAGCGCGGATAGCATTCATCCCAATCAATCGCTTTCAGAGCTTTGAGATTTATCGCGGTATAGCCGCACTGCGTGTCAGAGACATGCCAGTAGCCTGAAGCGATTTTGGTGAGGGCTGACAGGATGAGATTGCCGAACAGGCGTTTGCGCGGAATATCCTTCAGACCCAGCTCCGTGAAAAAGCGATTGCCCTTCACATAGTCGGCTTGGTCGTTGAGGATAGGTTGCACCAGTCCTTCCAGATCGTCCGGGTCCATCTGACCGTCACCTGCCATGACGGCTGTGATGTCATAGCCCTGATCGCGACAATATTTGTAGCCTGTGACAATGCCAGCACCCACACCGCCATTCTTTTCATGGCGAATGACTTTCAGTCGATCATTGCTTGTCTCGGCTTCGAGCAGCAGCTCGTAACTCCCATCAGAGCTAACATCATCAACCACGACAATCGCGTCGACAAAGTCCGGCATCGTGTCAATGACGGCGGCGATCTTAGTCACTTCATTATAGCACGGGACCGTCACAGCGATGGTCTTCTTGTCTAACATGATGGTCTCCGGAAGCCTTTTGGCTGAAGTCGCCTATGTGAGGCTAAGTCACGTGTTCTTTAGCATGCAGGAAAGCGAAGTGTAGCCCGCATGCAGCGGCTTTACTCAGTCTGATGGGCGGTTGGTAAAATATCGATTCAGTGCCTGGTCTAGACCGGCTTCCCAAGCATGCATTTCCATTCCGAGTTTTGTCTCGAAATCGCTAATGTCGAGAACAGAATAAGAGGGGCGCTTCGCAGGCGTCGGGTAATCCCGTGACGGAATATCAACCACTGTCGTCGGCGATGCGCCGTGAGCTTCGGCTTTTTCAAAGATGGTGCGGGCAAAGTCTGCCCAGCTGATGGCAAGCCCTGCATTGCTAACATGGAAAATGCCGGAAGCGTCGTCTTCACCATTTTGGAGGTTTTGAGCCACAAGGATAGCGGCTTTCGCCAGGTCGGCCGCATAAGTGGGTCGCCCGATTTGATCATTGACGACGGTGACCGTGTTTCTGTCCTTCGCCAGACGGAGCATGGTTGTCATGAAGTTCTTGCCCGAAGCGTCATAGACCCAGGAGGTCCGCAAGATGGCTGAGCGAGGATTAGCCTGACGGATCGCGACTTCTCCATCGCGCTTCGTACGACCATAGACATTGATGGGGTCAGTTGGAGCATCAGGCTGATAAGGTTCCGTGGCGTTGCCCTGAAACACATAATCGGTGGAGATATGGACGACGGGGAGGTTCCGTTCTGCCGCGAGTTCAGCGATCACGCTTGGCGCGATGGCATTGACGGCATGCGCAGTGTCGACATCGGTCTCCGCTTGATCAACCGCTGTGTAGGCGGCGGCAATAATGACAGCGTCGGCGTCTGATAGCGGGCCTTCCAGAGCAGATCGAATGTGATCAGGCCCTTTTGAAAGATCGCACGCATTTCGGTCGAGGAATGTTGCGTTGGGCTCTTGCTCCGCAATAGCGCGGGCCAGTTGCCCCGTTTTTCCGATGACGAGGAGACGCATGGCCTTAAGTCTTGTCTTCGAGGCCGAGGCGCTGACCAAACGCCCCCTCTTTCAGCAGCGGTCGCCACCACCATTCATTGTCCAGATACCAAGCAATCGTTTTGTCAAAACCCTCATCAAAGCTGATTGAAGGCGTCCAGCCCAGTTCCGTCTCAATCTTGGAGGCATTGATCGCATAGCGGCGGTCATGGCCGGGACGATCTTTCACAAAGGTAATCAGCTCAGAAAAATCGCGCGATTGTTCTTGCAGGTGTCTTTGCATCAGGCTGCAAATTGTCCGGACGAGTTCGATGTTCGTCCGCTCATTATTCCCGCCAATATTGTAGGTCTCGCCGGGTTTGCCTTTTTGTAGAACGGTCAGCAGTGCATCCGCGTGATCATCAACGTAAAGCCAGTCGCGCACATTCTCGCCTGTTCCGTAAACAGGAATATCATCGCCATGCAGGGCTTTCAGGATGACAACCGGGATTAGCTTTTCTGGGAACTGATAAGGTCCATAATTGTTCGAACAATTGGTCAGAAGGACAGGCAGGCCATAAGTCCGTGCCCAAGCCCGGACCAGATGATCAGACGCCGCTTTAGAGGCAGAGTAGGGTGAGCTGGGGTCGTAAGAGGTGGTCTCCTCAAAAGCGGGATCAACGAGCGACAGGTCGCCATAAACTTCATCCGTCGAGACATGATGGAACCGGAATGTCTCTTTCCGCGAATCAGAGAGAGTCTCGTAATAGGCCCGCGCAGCCTGCAAGAGCGAGAACGTCCCGATGACGTTCGTCTGAATAAAGGCTCCCGGTCCGTCGATGGAGCGGTCGACGTGGGACTCAGCTGCAAGATGCATAATCGCGTCGGGTTGATGGGTCTCGAACAGGGCGGACATGGCGTCCAAATCGCAAATATCTTTCTGCTCGAAGTGATAGTTCGCGTGATTCTTGATATCACGCAGGCTCTCCAAATTGGCGGCATAGGTTAGTTTGTCGATATTCACGACAGAATGACCTTGCGCGATGGCCATTCGAATGACCGCCGAGCCGATAAAGCCAGCACCGCCTGTAACGAGGAACTTCATGGCGTGTCCTTAGAACGGCGAATCGAAATCCGCAAAAAGGGGCGCGTTCGCGTCTTTGTCAGAGAGGGTTGGCGTCAGCGCTCCCAAACCCCAATCAATGTTCAAATCCGGATCATTCCAAAGAACGCTCCCATCACAGTCCGCCGCATAATAATCCGTACACTTATATTGAAGGAGCGTGTCGTTCTCGAGTGTCGCAAAGCCGTGCAGGAACCCGGGGGGGACCCAAAGCTGGCCCGCGTTTTCAGGTTTGAGTTCGGCGCTTACAGACTGTCCGTAAGTGGGGGAGCCTTTGCGCGCGTCGATAGCGACATCCATGATCGCCCCTTGTGTGCAGCGGACGAGCTTGCCCTGCGCATGGGGCGGCGACTGGTAATGCAGACCCCGGATTGTTCCAGCGACTTTTGACAAAGACTGATTGTCTTGCACGAAGTGAATGGCCTCGCCGACAGCCTCTTCAAAAATGGACTGCCGGAAGGTTTCACTGAAATAGCCGCGATCATCTTCAAACCGTCGAGGTGTGAAGAGAAGAGGACCATCAATGTCAAAGCGTTGGATTTGCATGGAAACTTGGCCTCAAATGCAGGCTCGAATTGAGCGTTTCGCGCTCATATGCGGGGGTCTGCGTGAACTCAAGCGTCTGTCACAATCCTGTGCTTGTTTCGCGTGTGACAGGCGTCTAACCCACCCTAGAAAACAACTGAAAACCAACAGGATTTTCCATGACTCGCACCCCTTCGCCGTCCATTCCGCCCAATACGCTGGCGTTCGAGACCACGGCTCTCGTCAAGCCGACAGGCTTTCGCGAATATGATGCGCGCTGGTGGTTTGGCATTCCCGGCCATGAGAAGGATCCGGAGCTAAATCTTTACGGGGTGCAGGCGTTGGGCGAAGGACTAGGCACGCTCATGTATGAACGCGGGGTCGATCCGACCATCGCCGTTGGCCACGACTTCCGCCATTATTCCGCTGGCATCAAAATGGCGCTGATCACGGGCCTGATGAATGCGGGCGTAAAAGTGCTCGATATTGGTTTGGCGCTCTCACCCATGGCTTACTTCGCGCAGTTTCATCTGAACGCGGCAGGCGTGGCGATGGTCACGGCTTCCCATAATTCGAATGGCTGGACGGGCGTGAAAATGGGGATCGAGCCACCGCTCACTTTTGGCCCTGATGAAATGGCGCGGTTAAAAGAAATCGTTTTGAAAGGCCAGTCCAAGCCACGGTCTGGCGGTTTTTATGAATTCGTCGATGGTGTCCGCGAGGCTTACATCGCGGATGTGGCCAAGGACATTAAACTCTCTCGTCCCATCAAGGTCGTTGCGGCCTGCGGGAACGGGACAGCAGGCGCTTTTGCACCAGAATTGCTGAAGCGTATTGGAGCTGATGTCATCGCTGTGGAATGCGATCTCGACTACACGTTCCCAAATTACAATCCGAACCCGGAAGATTTGAAAATGCTGCATGCGATGGCGGATGCGGTGAAAGAACATGGCGCACAAGTGGCCCTGGGCTTTGATGGGGATGGCGACCGGTGCGGCGTCGTCGATAATGAGGGCGAGGAAATCTTTGCCGATAAGGTGGGCGTGATGCTCGCCCGCGATCTGTCCGCCCTTCATCCGAACGCACAGTTTGTCGCCGACGTAAAGTCGACGGGCCTGTTCAATACAGACCCAGTATTGCAAGAAAACGGCGCGCGGACCGATTATTACAAAACGGGCCATTCCTACATTAAGCGACGTTCCAAAGAATTGGATGCGCTCGTCGGGTTTGAAAAATCCGGCCACTATTTCTTCAACGCACCATTGGGTCGCGGTTATGATTGCGGGCTGACCTCTGCGGTCGCAATCCTGCAAATGCTCGACCGAAATCCAGGGAAAAGCTTCGCTGATCTGCGCCGGGCCTTGCCGACGACTTACGGGTCTCCGACCATGAGCCCCTATTGTGCAGATGAAGAAAAATACGGTGTCATTGATCGGATTGTGGCCGAAATGAAGCTCGCCGCTTCTACAGGTGAGACTGTCATTGGGCAGAAGATTATCAATGTGAACACCGTCAACGGCGTCCGGTTTACGGTTGAAGATGGCAGCTGGGGACTGATCCGGGCGAGTTCAAACACGCCGAATTTGGTCGTCGTCGTGGAAAGCCCGACCTCAAAAGAGAATACTGTCGGCATTTTCCGTGAGATCGAAAAGCGCCTGTCTGCCTATGATGAAGTGGGCGAGTTTGATCAGAAGATCTAAGTGGGCGGCTAATCAGATACGGATTTAACGAAGCGTAGCCACTGGTCGTGATCGACGGCGAAATTCCCTGTGACGGTCGACTTAGATTCCACATTCTGCGTAACGACGGAGCCCATTGAAATGCGGGCCGATTCGCCGATGTGAATGCCATTTCGTAAGGTGGCATTCGGGCCGATATAGGTCCCGTGACCAATTTCGCAGCGACCGGATATTGTCGCCCCTGACACCATCGTGACGCGCCGCCCGATCTTGCAATCATGGGCAATATAGATGTGAACGTCGATGATGCTCTCATCGTTGATCTCTGTGAAACCGCCAAAGGTAGCCCGAACGACGGTCGTGTGGCCGAGGATTTGGACATGCGAACCCAGTCGCACGCCACCAGCCTGTTTGAGTATCCGCATCGGTGACATGCTCTGGCGAACATCGAGGGCCTCCGCGCCAATGATGGTGGCGGGTCCGATATAGCATTCTGGACCAATGAGGCTGCGTTCGCGGATGACGGCGCCGGGTTCGATAGTTGTGTGGGCTCCGATGCGGACATTTTTCGAGGCGATAACTGCGCTGGGATGAACCGTCGCGCTAGGATCGATTTCACTGTCAAAATCTTGCCAGAGATGGTCCAAGCGGGCGGCAATGGCCTCATGCAGGTCGAGACTGGCAGAGACGGGATCGTCTGCGATGGCGAGTCCAAGGTTTTCGGGAACCTGATCTTTGAGGTCCTGTGTTGTGATAATCCCGGCTATGCCGTCCGCTTTTAAGGCCGACTCGATATGGTTTGTTGCACGACAAGGCACGATCCGTTGATTGAGACGCGTCGGGACTTTCCCAACGTAGGCGAAATCGCAATCCTGTTGGACGCTGAGCGAGCTTAGGCCTTTGGCTGCCTCGCTGAGTGTGAGCGTCGCCTCAGTAAACATCAGCCCTGAATCGCGGAGAGGAGAGGGTGAGCTTCGCCTTTGCCTGGCTCAATCGGCGCGTGCCGGATACCCGTCACCAGCTCAATCGACGGACGAACGGTGTCTAAACCATAGCCCTGACCCACGAGAATGGCCGCATAGCTTTTGGTGTGCAGTTCGGTGAACCCACCCGAAAACTCCACTTCTTCCCCATCGACGGTGATCGACCGATAAGTGCTTTGGCCAGCGGGCGTTTGAGGCGGCAAATGGTTGCGATTGATAGACAGCAGCCACCGCACACGGGCTTGCGCAAATTCCAGATATCCCGCCGCTGCATCTGCACCGCGATAATGGACGGTTGAGGACTTTAGCGGCCCAAAGACAAAGCCCAGCATATCGTAGAAGTGCACGCCAATATTGGTCGCAATGCCGCCGCTCTTATGCTCCAGCCCTTTCCAGGAGGCGTGATACCAAGCCCCGCGTGAGGTGAAGTAGCCCAGATCGACATCATAAATCTTGTCGGCAGGTCCAGCATCGACTTTAGCTTTGAGAGCCAGAATCGACTCATGGAGCCGGAGTTGCAGGATGGAGTTCACGGTCCGTCCGGTTTCCCGCTCAATCTCGGCCAGATGATCAATATCAGATGGGTTGAGAACGAGCGGTTTCTCACAAATCACATCAGCCACCGCCCGCAAACCATAACCGATATGGGCGCGGTGGAGGTAGTTGGGCGAACAAATCGAGACATAGTCGAGCTGCTGTCCGGCCTGCGACTGGGAGGATACGAACGTGTCGAATTGCTCAAATTCCGTGAAGAAGGCCGCATCCGGGAAGTGGCTATCCATGATCCCAACAGAATCATTCACATCATAAGCGACGTCCAGCCGACCCCCTGTCTCCTTGATGGCTTTCAGGTGGCGCGGCGCAATATAGCCGGCAACCCCGATTATAGCATAGCTTTTCGACGTTGCGTTAGGACTCATCGGACCTCTTTCAGGTTAGGTGTGTCGCGCCACAGCATCGACAATGCGGTCCTGATCCTCTTCGGACAGATAAGGGTGCATGGGAAGGCTGATAATATGGGCTGTGCAGTCCTCGGTCGCCGCCATGCCGCCTGCGCCTGATGGGTAATGCTCATAAGCGGTCTGCTGATGGATCGGACGAGGGTAATAGCGCGCCGTTGGGATACCGTCTTCTTTCAAGGCTGCACCGAGCGCGATAGGATCATCGACCTCAATCGTATATTGTGCCCAGGTTGAGACGATCCCGTCCTTCACATAGGGCAAGCGTCGAATGGGCGTTTGGGCCAGGCGCTCTGCGTAGCGATCGGCGTTACGGTTCCGGGCGATGATCTCTTCCTCGAAGACGGCCAGTTTCGGAAGGAGAATCGCTGCTTGCAACGTATCAAGACGCGAGTTCAAGCCGATGCGGACATTGTCATACTTATCCGAGCCTTTTCCATGGATCCGGGCACTATCGAGGGCGTCAGCGAGTTCTGAGTCATTGGTCAGCATCGCTCCGCCATCGCCGTAACAGCCGAGTGGCTTGGCCGGAAAGAAACTGGTTGTCGCAATATCAGCCCAGTGGACGGGGTGATGACCATCGAGGGTTGTGCCAAACCCTTGCGCGCTGTCGGCGACCAGTTTCAGTCCGAATTCTTGGGCAATGGCCGCGATGGTGGGATAGTCGGCGCTCTGTCCGAAGAGGTCGACGGAAATAATGGCGCGCGGGGTGAGGGTCCCCTCTGCAATCACGCCTTCAATGGCAGTGCGAAGGCTCGAAGCACTCATATTATAAGTGTCACGCTCAATATCGACGAAGAGAGGCGTTGCCCCTTGCAGCGCGACGGCTTCAGCCGTCGCGCAGTAAGTGAATGAGGGGCAGAAGACCGCGTCGCCGGGACCAATGCCCCAGACCATCAGCGGCAGGATCAGCGCGTCCGTCCCATTGGCGCATCCAATCGCATGTTGGGCCTGTCCAAACGCGGCGAGCTTGTCTTCGAACTCGCGGACCTGTGGACCCATTACGTACTGACCATGGGCGAGGACTGCGTCGATTCCAGCCTGAATGGCGGGTCGCAAACGATCCTGTTGTGCAGCGAGGTCAATAAAATTCACGAAAGCGATCCCTGTTTTCAGGCCCTTAAGCGCGAATGACACTCTCGAGTGACTGCCCGCGATAACGGCCTCTTGTGTCGACTAGCAAAGACGCATGGTCGGCCAGTAGGGCGTAATCCAGATCGCTATGATCCGTCAGTAAAACTACCGCATCATAATCTTTCACTGTCTCGGCGGTTAGGGGGACAGAGGATAAGTCAAATTGGTGCTCTCGCATTTGCGGAAAGTCCGGCACGTTGGGATCATGATAATCCAGTGTTGCCCCCGCATCCCGCAGGCGCTCCATCACCTCAACGGACGGGCTTTCACGGACATCGTCAACGTCCCGCTTATAAGCGAGGCCAATCACGAGGATTTTGGATTTTGAGAGGGCTAGCCCACGTTCATTGAGCGCCATCATCATACGGTTGACGACATAATCCGGCATGGACGCATTCACTTCCCCAGCGATTTCAATGAACCGCGTTTGGACGCCAAATTCGCGCGCTTTCCAGGTTAAGTAGAACGGATCAATCGGGATGCAATGACCGCCAATACCGGGGCCGGGATAGTAAGCGGTAAAGCCAAAGGGTTTCGTCTTTGCCGCATCGATGACTTCAAAAACATCCAGACCCATCGCTTCGCAGACAATTTTCATCTCATTGACGAGGCCAATATTGACGGATCGGTGTATGTTTTCGAGCAACTTTGTCATTTCAGCCGCTTGCGTGGATGAGACCTGAACGACCTTATCGATCAGGGTCTCATAAAAAGCGACGCCTGCTGCGAGACAGTTTGGCGTCTCGCCGCCGGCAATCTTCGGGATGGTCTGCGTGGTGAAGCGTTCATTGCCGGGGTCTTCGCGCTCTGGAGAGTAAAGCAGGAAACTGTCTTCGCCGATCGTGAGGCCTGCTTGCGAGAAATAGGGCGTCAGAATTTCATGGGTTGTTCCCGGCCATGTGGTGCTTTCCAAAGAGACTAGCTGTCCCGGCCGCAAGTAAGGAGCAATCGCGTCCATAGTCGCGATAACATATGAGAGGTCGGGATCTCGCGTGACATTGAGG
>JBCBGR010000054.1:0-12239 GCA_038526555.1 Pseudomonadota bacterium | reverse complement strand
GTCAAAAGTTCCCCTGCATTAAAATCTTGCCTCAAATCATTAACGAGCCATGTCATAATGAGGGCAACTACAGTCAGCATCATTGCGATAAACGCCACGGCATTTTCATCAAGTGACTGAGCAAGTCTGGCATTCATTTTTTCTCTGGCTGAAATATTGTCGCGACGGCCGAGTTCAAAAGCAATCACCACTGCAGCAAGGCATAGCGCAGACATTAGAGAAAAGATTTGAAGGCCATCGCTTAATTGAGGGTCGTTTCTTCCGACCGTAAATATTTGAGGCAGCAACCAGCCAAGGCAAACACATGCGAAGAGAAACGGCGCAGTCAGGTAGCCATTCTTTTGAAAGAGATAAAATAGAACTGTAAGGGTTGAGATTATTAAAAAGAGTTCAATCATTATAGCTGTGGTCCGTTATCATCTATAATGAGGTTTTTAATCTCAGCTTTGACCATGATTTCTGCTAATTTGGATACATCGGTTTCTGCGCGCCAGCTCAGAAGCTGAGACGCTTTTGTGGGGTTTCCGATCAAGGATGTCGGCTCAGTCGGACGCACAAAACGCGGGTCGATCACAACATGATCTTCCCAGTTTAATCCTGCTACATTGAAAGCCTTGCTCAAAAAGGTTTTCAATGAACTCGATTGTCCTGTGGCAAGAATGAAATCTTCAGCTGTTTCATTTTGCAGAGTGAGCCACATCGCGTGGACATATTCAGGAGCATACCCCCAGTCTCGCTCTGCATCCAGGTTACCGAGAGCCAACTCACCGCCACCTGCCTTAAGAATACGAGCAACACCCCGTGCAATTTTTCGCGTCACAAAGCTGCTGCCGCGGCGCGGACTTTCGTGATTATAGCAAATCGCGTTGCAGCAAAACATGTTGAAGGAATCGCGGTACACACGGGTCATATTGACAGCGAAAGCCTTCGCCACCCCATAGGGGGAGACGGGTCTCATGGCTGTGTTTTCTGTTTGAGGGGCCTCTGCAGGACGTCCGAAGATTTCTGAACTTCCAACGTTTAAAAATCGAATGGGATGATCTTGGTCTCGTAAGATTTCCAGAATTCTCAGTGTTCCCATCGCGGTAAAATCAGACGTTGATTCTGGAATATCAAAGCTTAATCCCACATGGCTCTGTCCGGCGAGGTGATAAAACTCATCCGGTTGAACCTTACCGATGATGCGCCGAAGCGTGGTGATGTCTGAGAGGTCTGCATAGTGCAAAAAGAGAGACTGACCATAGATTTCAGGATCGGATGTGAGATGGTCAATCCGTTGACGTGACATGGTGCTGGATCGACGCACGATGCCATGCACAACATACCCTTTTTCAAGAAGGAGTTCAGTCAGGTAAGACCCGTCCTGGCCCGTAATCCCCGTGATGAGTGCGATTGGCGCTGTCATGAACCATTTGGAGCCGGGAGGCTCTTTTCAGCGACAAGCGCCGTTAGAAAACGCTCCCATCGATCGACTAAAACCTCGAAGGCATACATATTCTGATAATGCCGTTGAAGCCGTAACGGATCAACGTTTCTTTTCTCATGCTGCCCGGCCCAATCCCGCAATAGGGGGAAGAATTCTTCGATATTACCCGATGTGATACGAACATCAGGATTATCGTAATCTGGAATGCCGCCAACGCCGTTCGCAATGAAAGGCAGGCCGCAAGCCATCGCTTCCAGAAGGACAAGTGGTGCGCCTTCTGCGCCAATCGTTGGCAGGAGTTTCAAGTCATAGCTTTGCAGCAGGGCGATATAGTCCGCTTTTTCTGGATAGCGCCCACGAAGTTTTATCTTATCAGAGAGACCCTTGTCCTGAATGTATTGGGACAGATATTCCTGTTGCTCGCCTGTCCCCCATATATCCAATGAGGCTCCAAACTCGGACAGCATCCCCCAGTTTTTAACGAGGATGTCGACTCCTTTATGTGGAGCGAGCCGCCCGAAATAGGCGAGCCTGAGCGCACCAACGTGATTTAAGTCTGACTGTTTGCGTTCCGGGATTGTGATGGCCCGTTCGAGGGGTTCCGGGAGTGCAGGAATTGTAATACTGGGGCCCGACCAATTGAAGGCTTTCTTAAAACACGCTTCAACGGGCTTGGCTTGACCGACAATCGCGTCAAAACCGGTATGGACGATCGATCTTGGGTCGAGCTTTCCAATTCTTTCCCCGCTCATCACTTCGAAGAAAACACGTTTGCGAACAGAGCGGTTAAGCCGAACACC
Organism: Pseudomonadota bacterium; assembly: GCA_038526555.1. Lineage (GTDB taxonomy): Bacteria > Pseudomonadota > Alphaproteobacteria > Caulobacterales > Maricaulaceae > Litorimonas. The sequence continues at coordinate 10,013 of JBCBGR010000054.1, read as the reverse complement.
GACCATTGCCGCCCACCCTGTTCCACAAACAATGGCAACATCTATCGGCCCATTTTCCATGCGGGCCGAAGCAATGTCGCGAATACCCTTATATGTCTGTAGAGTGTAAGCGCGACCTGTGTGGTCGACACTTTCATGACCTGCAAAGGGTTCAGGTGTGAGAACGAGAACGGAGTGTCCGTGTTCGGTCAGGCCCGTTGCAAGGAAATGGGTGTGGGACTGAATCCCACCCTGCCCATGCATGTATCCAATCAATAAGCAATTCATGCTTGGCTTACGCGCTGGTTACTGCCGTTCGAGATAGAGCCACCGTTGGTCTGGCCCGCGACCCTCAGTAAGGACTTCCATCCGCATGTCAGGCGCAACACTCTCCAGCTGTGGGAAGGCGTCGGGCTGATGTCTGGGATCGTCGACAGCTGAGATTGTATGAGTCTCCCCGTACCATGACCGGATTTTTTCTTCGATTCCCGGAACAACATGATCATGGAGTTCGATGACCAAATCTGCGTCCAGCAGGTTCGGGATCCGCTTCGCATCAGCCAGCTGCATCTCTCCGCCTTCGCAATCGATCAAAAGTAGCGTGTCTGAACCGATATTCCCTTTCAGCCATTTGGTATCGCAATAGGCCAAGACTTCGATATTCTTGACATTGTTCACATCGGCCAGGGCCTGAGTCGCGCCTCGCGCCCATCGATCCGTATCAAAGGAATAGACTGTCGCGTCTGGGCAACGCATGGCAAGGCCCACGGAGTAATAGCCATCTGCAGAACCAATATTCACAATCTTCTTTGGCTTTTTCTGGACCGCAGTCTCAAGCCAAGGATAGAGCTGTTTTTCGTAAGCGCCGATGAACTTATTGATTAGATTACGCTCAGCAATGGTCATGTCGGGATAGACCATGCCCTTGAAGGGTCCTTCTGTGACAGCAGGTCCAAACTCGCGGACATAAGCCTTAGAGGCATCAACACGGCCTCTTTTTTGCTCAATCTCCATGATCAGTTTTTGAGAGCGCGCGGAGAGAAGCTCCATCGTCATGCGAGGGGCTACCGTCATTCCGACGTTTTTAATGGCTTCTTTGAGAGACATTGTAGACCTTGTATTTAGACAGTTGAGGGCTTGAGTATGCGGTTAAAGGCGCTGGACCGATAGCCGAGTTTTCGGCGGATTAAAACGTAGAGTAACAACCCATAGATCAAATATTGCACAGTGGTGCCAATTGCAGCGCCGGTAAGGCCGAGTATGGGGACCAGTGTGAAAGAGACAGCGATATTGATCAACACACTGAAAAGAGTGATCCATAAAAGCTCTTTATCGAGCCGTCCAGCGCGGGCCAGGTTTTGAGACGGTCCAAATAAGGCCCATGCCATCATGCCCACCAACATGATTAAAAGGGCTGGATAGCCCTGTTCAAAGCCTTCACCATACCAAGACAGGTAAAGGGGTCCAAGCGCTGCGGTTGCAATGACAGCTACGAGGGTTGCGGCCAAACCAGAGCGAGCGGTCCGGATCGCCAGTGTCTCCACCTCATTATGGCGTTCTTCTGCAATCAGCCGAACCAGAGTCGGTTCAGCGAAAGCTGCATTAATGCCGAAAAAGAAAGAGACGACCAGAGCCGCACGGGCAGCCGCAAAATAGTAAGAGACCTGTTCGGGCGCTTCCAAGGCTCTTAGGATTAAGATATCGACTTGGGTCGTTGCACCAATCAAGACTTGAGACATGGCCAATAAAAGACCAGTTATGAAAATCGGGCTGAACGACGCTGTCGCCTCGGGCTTGTTCGTCCAATGTTTTATGCCTTGACGAAAGGGTCGTAGGCCAATCATCAAAACAAGCCCGAAAATCGCAACGCTCAAGCCAAAAATCTGTGTCAGGAAGATATCGTCCGCAGTCTTGATAATCGCGTTGCCCAAAATCAGCAGACATAGAAGTGCCGCACCGGGTTTGATGATGTCGGTCGAGAGTGCGCCTCTCAGGACGCGTTCATGACCAAAGAGCACTGAGCCTAAAAGGCCTGTACAGAGGGTCAGCGCGATAAACGTCGTGACGAGCGCAATTTGGCGATCAAAAAAGGCCCAGCTGACGCCTGTGGATAGTGCCAAGAGTATAACAAGACCGATGGTGATATTACCGAGTATGCGCGGGTTATGCGCCGTTTGCGTCGGTGGTTTTCCAGTCTCATAGAGCCTTTTATTGCCGGCTCGGAAAGTCGCAATTTCGCGGGCAAGGAGTTGAGGGAGCCCCAATTGCAGCGCTGTGGCTGACAGTGTGGCAATGGCTAGAAGGGAGACATAAATCCCGAATTGTTCGGCCCCGACAATTCGGGCCGCAAAAATGGAAAACAGCATTCCCATCCCAACGCTGCCCAGTCGGAACGCTGTGCCGACGCCGGATTTAAGCACTTGCTGAATAATAGGGTGACCCAGCAGCTTTCGCCGAAGTGGTTGGGTTTTTTCGGTCACAATATCAGAACGAATGGAGCGCGCGGTGGAGCCGGATCCTGAAGATCATGCACCGTCTTGTTTCACGAGACCATCAAAGTAGGCGATTGTCTTCTCAAGACCTTGTCGCAGAGGAACCGTCGGTTCCCAATCCAGAACGCGCTTGGCTTCATCAATATTGGGGCGTCGCCGCATCGGATCGTCCTGCGGTAGCGGGAGATAGGAAATCTTCGACTTTGAACCGATAATATCGACGACGGCTTCTGCGAGTTCCTTGATCGTGAACTCCCCGGGATTGCCAATGTTGATGGGACCTGTCACGCCTTCAGGGGTCGCCATGAGACGCAGGAAGCCCTCGATGAGATCATCGACATAGCAGAAGGAGCGTGTTTGCGAGCCATCTCCATAAATGGTGATGTCGTCCCCACGCAGCGCCTGCATGATAAAGTTCGAAACGACCCGTCCGTCATTCGGGTGCATGCGCGGGCCATAGGTATTGAAAATTCGGACGACTTTAATGTCGAGGCCATGCTGGCGGTGATAATCGAAGAACAGGGTTTCTGCGCAGCGCTTGCCCTCATCATAGCAAGACCTGATCCCGATGGGATTAACGTTGCCCCAATACTCTTCCGGTTGCGGGTGAACAGTAGGGTCGCCGTAGACTTCAGACGTTGACGCTTGGAAGATTTTGCACTTCAGCCGTTTGGCCAAGCCGAGCATGTTAATCGCGCCATGCACAGACGTTTTCGTCGTTTGAACGGGGTCGCGTTGATAGTGAATTGGAGAGGCGGGGCAGGCGAGATTGTAAATCTCGTCGACTTCCACATAAAGTGGCAAGCAAACATCGTGGCGCATGAATTCAAAGCGCGGATGTGCGTGAAGGTGGTCAATATTGCGCTTATCGCCCGTATAAAGATTATCGAGGCAGAGCACCTCATGACCCTGCTCGATCAGCCGGTCGCAGAGATGAGATCCGAGGAATCCGGCTCCACCTGTGACGAGAACACGTTTACGGCTAAATGACACTTTAAGGCCCCTTTTTTGACCGTTTTGTTCGGAAGATGCGTGGGAACAAAACAGACGACCCATCTGATAACCAGACGGGCTATGTGCGTGATTTCGCTCTTATGTGTCGGAGACTCCCAACGCAAGAACACATCATATGTCAGGCGAGTTTTGATCATCGGAAAGCGTCAGGCGTGTTGAAAAATCACTATGCTGTCGTTTTCGGGGCCAAACCCTATCCGTTTACCGATGACGCCTTTGCGCTTGAACATGAGACGCTAAAATCCAAGCGTAAGTGAAGAGAACGGCAATACCCATGGTGCGTAGCGGATAATCTAGAGAGCTATGTAAAAGTGGTAATAACGCAACCAGCGCAAAGATCAGCGGACGACGATTACGGGAGAGCCGTGCAATATTTTTCCAGAGCAAAGCAAAGAACGAGATAATGGCGGCGAGACAGAGCAGCATTCCAGCGAGCCCAAATTCTATCAGAAACTGAAGAACATCGTTGTGAAGCTGATTGACAAAAACGCGGTTGATACGTGCAGGGTCTTCAAACTGTGTGTAGGCTTCGGGAACCGCGCCAGGACCCACGCCAGCCAAATTATATTCTGCCAGCATCGTCAGACCTGTCTTCGCCATATTTGCGCGAGAAAGCTCTGAATCACTCCGGAAATTTCCGACGAGGTCGATCAGAAGCCCGTCGAGAATGAATATATCGCTCAGCAGAATGATTGTGCCCAAGCCTGCAAGGCCTAAAAGATAAGTTACTTTGAGCCGCCGGGACGTAATGGCCACACTGCCCAAGAAAGCCAATGCACCTAACCCAATCGCTGCGACCGATCCGGAGAGTGCAATCGCGCCGATGGCCAGGATAAGAAAAATGCTGGACAGAGGCCCCATCAGGTCAAATCCTTGGACCCGATCATTGCGTTTGATGAGGCGGCGATAAACGCGATACCAAGCGAAAGGAATAATCATGGCGATGAAAAGGCCAAAATGGTTCGCATTCGAAAATAGTCCCGTCGCCAAACCCGCATTCGTCGTCTCGTAAGGGTGGACGGCTGAAATCTGTAAAACGCTCTGCAAGACGGCGAGACCGATATTCGCAATTGCGAAAAGAATGAGGGCATCAATGGAGAGCCTGACTTCGCTGGGCTGAGCAGAGGTACCGAGAATCAGTGCGACAGCTGAAACCGGGATGAGACAGAGCAAGCCACCCAACGTCTTCTCTGGCATGAGCGAGAGCGGCATCCAAGGCAGATTGACCTCAACACCCGGAGTTGCCGCATTGATAAGGGCGTACGTGTCTACAATCGGTTCACGACCTGGCAGGCGCGTCCATAAATCTGGAGGAAGGGGGACGAGGTAAAGCACGTATAAGGCGACTAGAAGGATGCCAAAGATAAAGGGTGGTCTTATCAGTGATGATAAGCGTGCCCGGTTTGTCTCAGCCAAAGTCAAGCCGATTAAAACGATGGATATCGCGATCAGGATGATTTTGGGAAACCAGACATCTTGACTGGTGCCGCCCAATGTCAGTGCCGCAATAAGAAAGAATGACAGGCGTAAGTTTTTGAGACTTTCCATCAAATGATAATCGCTAATGGCGCTGAATGCGCCGCTGCCACCCTTGCGACGACGATGTCTTGAAAAACTCAGGCTCATCGTGCTCATTTGAAGCCATCCGTTTTCATGGAGATCGACAGGTTTTGCAAAGACGCTGTGATGGTCTGGCTAATATCACCGCTAACCCCAACTAAGCGTAGTCGGCCGGTCTGACATTCGGGATTGAGCGTAGAAAAAAGATGCGTTGCAGAGCCACCCTCAGCCAGTTGTTCGCTTAAATTGAAGCCGCCAACAGAGACGAATGTGCGTGTCGTTTCCGTGTTGATGTAACAGTCGAGTTCAATCCGGAAATGGCCAGAGCGTGGTTGGGTAAAGACACGACCGCGTGCTTCGACTTTCAGAGCGGCATCGTGTGTATTTGGCCATAAAAACATTTGTTCGGCGAGAACGGTTTTAGGGCCATTATGATAAGTCGCATAAAGCCCGCCTCCGGGCTCAAAATCGGCCGAACCGTCCCGCCCGGCAAATGCAACCCACCCAAAAGGTGAGGGGGCTGTACGCCGAAAATCAGGATCGGCATTGAGTATTGCCATATTGGGCGGTTGGTCCTGTCGCCAATAGCGTGTCCAGACGGTATGAGCCTCGGCATACTGATTGTCTTGTGCAAGACGTCGGATCAGACCTTCCGCAACATTGCGGACATTCGCCGGGTTCGCATTCTGGGCATAGACGGCAAGATAGTCAGGAATAACCGATAGTCTGGCACCGTCACGATCGCCAAACATGTAAATCAGGAATGGTATCCCCCAACTCGGGTTGTTGCCTAGGGCGTCGATAACGCTATCGCGGCTAGGATTGAGAGAAATGAGCGCAGCCAATGCGTCCATCAACTCTCCATTGTCTCGTCGCTGCGGATGGGTGATCCTGTAGAGCAGATCGAGTTGGCTGACAGCTTCGTCAAATTTACCCACATTCAAGGCATTGCGATAAAGTGTATTTGCAACGGTTCGGTTTCTCGGATTAACGCGCTGCGCAGCCCGTAAAAGGTTGAGCGTCTCGTCATCGAGACCGCCGCGATTGTTCTCTGACGTGAGTGCAGCATGACGCGAGAGTGCGATTTGGGCCAGTGCGTCCTCTTCCAATGGCGCACGTTCCAACACGGATAAGCTATTCAGGGCTATGGTATTAAAACCCGCAGTATTTCCCGCAGTCAGCGTATCTAAGTTCGCCCAATTTTCATCAAGCTGTGATTGCGTCGTCAGTGGCTGGCTATTCTCGCGGTCCAGTTCAATATGCTGAAGCGCAGAACCGCTAAAGAGGACAAGGCCCAATGAGACGATCACCCCAACTATACGACGTCTTACAGGCACAGATCGTGTTTATATCCTTGTCAGTGGATCCTTAGAAATCTCAGGACTCTTCGCTTTCAAAAAGATTGATTTTGTCTTTTGATCCAATACCGAGTGTCTTCTTCTTGAACAGACGGCTCGTCATATTCTTATTGTCTGAACCCAGCCCTTCGGGCGAACTGCTATAGCTGTAGCTGTAATCATAATAGCCATATTTGAATGTGCTGGATCGCACATATTTGGTCATGACGGCCCCTAAGATTTTGGACCCACTCCCGCGTAGCCTGTCGATAGAGGCACGCACATTGGGCGAATGCAGTGCACCAGCTTGGATGACCATGACGGTTCCATCGACACGCGCGCCAATGGTTGGCGCATCAGCGAGACCCATAACAGGCGGCGTATCAATAATGATATAGTCGAAGTATTCCCGCGCATCCTCAATGAGAGCACCTAACTTGTCACTGCCCAGAATTTCAGACGGGTTTGGCACATTTCGTCCGCTTGAGAGCAAGAAGACATTATTGTGCTGTGTTGGCTTCACGCCATCATCGAGGGACGCCATGCCCGCCAGAACACCCGCCAGTCCGCCATGATTAGACGGCCCTTCAAAGGTCGGGCGTCGCATATCAGCGTCAATCAGAAGGACGCGTTTGCCGAGGCCAGCGAACCGTAAGGCGAGACCTGCACTAGTAACAGATTTACCTTCACTCGGTCGTGTACTGGTGACCTGAATAACTTGAATACGTCGGTCACCGCCTGAGAATTGAATGTTCGTGCAGACCGATGCGTAGGCTTCAGAGATTTCTGATTTCGGATCTCCCAGGGCTTCCAAGGGGTTCTGATTGCCAGAAAGTTTGCTTATAACGCCCAGAATAGGAATGCCGAGACGTTCACGCACATCATCCGGATCGCTAATTTTATCGTCCATTATATGCAGGACATAGATGATGCCGCCAGCAATGAGACTGCTAAGAATAGCTGCAATAAGAACAGACCGGGTTCGGTTGGGTCTATATGGGACTGAACTCGGCGCTGCGCGATCGACAAGCTGAACGAGATCAGAGCCCAAATCATCAGCCACACCCACATCGCTGAAACGTTGCAAGAGGGCCTCATACTGAGAACGGGCTGTTTGGACTTCGCGGAGGCGAATATTGTAATCGATACTAAGAGACCGTTTCACAGAAACGCTGCCCTCAAGCTCATCAATACGTCCTCTCAAATCAGACTCACGGGCCTGTGCCTTTCTATACTCTCGCTCATAATTATCGCGCTGGGCAGAAATAATCAGGTTGGTCTGCTGAGTGATTTCATTCTCGATCAGACTGATCCGCGTATTGATCCGCGAGACATCAGGATGGTTCGGCTGGAGCCGTTCAGTGAGCTGCTCATACTCAGAACGAAGATCAACCAGATCTTCGTTTAAAGAACTGATGACGGTGGACTCTAAAACCTCAGACCGGAATTGGCTGTTTTGGGCTTGTTCCCAAGCGGCCTGGGCGGCGGCTCTTTCAATCGATGCTTGAGAGAGTTGACGGTTCAGGTCGATGAGGGCGGTGACGTCGAGTTCTTCTCCTGTTTGACCATCACCTGAGTTTTGACCCACGATCAAAAGATCATTTTCAGCCACAAAGGTTGCGAGGTCACGTTCGGCAGTTTGAAGATCTTGACGCGTACTTTCCAGCTGATCCTCAAGATAGGTCCGCGCATATTGCGTCGAACGCACACGGCGAGACAAATTGAAATCGATGTGGGCTTGCGCCAGCGTGTTGGCGATCTCGGCCGCACGGCGCGGGTCGGTATGAGAGAAGCTGACTGTGATCAAAAAACTACGCCCAACCGCTGAGACGCTGGTGCTGTCTCGGAAACGCGCGACAGCATTTTTCATGCGCGCCTCGGTCGACATTGGAGCGACGTCATCTCCACTTTGACCTCCGAAATAGGGGTCGCGGAGCAGTTGCATCTGGTTGATCACACGTTCAGCCAGACTGGCGCTGCCTAAAAGTTCGACCTGTGTTGATAAGAAGGAGTAATCAACGCGCACATCTTCAACTGCGGAAACATCCACGACGTTACGTTCGGCACGATTCAGCTCAAGAACGACGGATGACCGATAAGTTGGCTCAATCTTTGAAACGCGCCAACTCGTGAACATGACAGCGGCACCGACGATGAGGACAGCAAGCCACCACCATTTGCGGATCATCTTGAAGATGAAACGCAGGTCGATATTGCCCGCAAAAGAGGGCCGCGCAGACTGTTGCTGCGCAAATGTTGCTCTATCGTACCCGATCGCTCGTGGCATGGGAGAGCCTGGGTTGCTTGGAACCTCGACACTGTTGAAAAAGTTCATAAATCACAGGCTTCTAACGTATAGGTCTACTCTTTCACACTTAATAAGATGCAGTTGAGCAGTACCATGCTTAAGCCATTGTCTAACAACGCAAAGAAATGAAGTCCACCTTACAATTCAAGTGACAGTAGAGTTTAACAGGTAGGGCTCGCGCTGGAATGGAAATGGTGATCATTTTTCCAGCCCTATCTGTTTTATGTCCAAAATTGAGGCAGCAATCGCCCTGAAATAAGAGAATTGGCGGGTGACATCACGGGGCTAATCGGTAAAAGCCCGTGATAATTGACACGATCTCTACAACTCTCAAAAGCTTGATATCATGACAAAAACGGCTCTCATCACTGGCGTAACAGGCCAAGATGGCTCTTATCTCGCGGAACTGCTGCTCGCTAAAGGCTATAAGGTCCACGGAATGAAGCGCCGATCTTCATCCTTCAACACGAACCGTGTTGACCACATATTTGGTGACCCTAATTTTGTCCTTCATTATGGGGATCTGACAGACTCAACGAATATTATTCGTCTTGTGCAAGAGGTGCAGCCTGACGAGATTTACAATCTTGGCGCCCAAAGCCATGTGCAAGTGAGTTTTGAGACACCGGAATATACAGCGAACTCCGATGCCGTGGGCGCGCTTCGTATTTTGGAAGCGATCCGCATTCTCGGGATGAGAGAGAAAACCCGCTATTATCAGGCATCAACGTCTGAACTTTACGGTCTTGTGCAAGAGGTTCCTCAACGCGAGACAACACCCTTTTACCCCCGCAGCCCTTATGCAGCGGCCAAGCTCTACGCCTATTGGATTTCGGTGAATTATCGCGAGGCCTATGGGATGCACGCTACAAACGGGATCCTGTTCAACCATGAAAGCCCGCGCCGCGGCGAAACCTTTGTGACCCGGAAGATCACACGCGCCGTGGCGGCCATCCATCACGGCAAACAGGATACGTTGAGCCTGGGCAACCTCAATGCGCTGCGCGATTGGGGGCATGCGCGCGATTATGTCGAGGGTATGTGGCGGATTGTTCAGCATGATACGCCAGAGGATTTCGTGCTGGGAACCGGCGAGATGCATAGTGTTCGCGAGTTCGTCGAACTGGCTTTCGCGGAAGTCGGCACAACAATCGAATGGTCAGGCGAAGGTGTCGATGAAATTGGTCGAAACGCTGAGACCGGGGACGTTCTCGTTCAGGTGAACCCCGTTTATTTCCGGCCGACAGAAGTTGAGCAGCTTCTCGCAGACCCAGCGAAAGCGAAAGATTTGCTCGGATGGACCCACACAACACCGTTCAAGAC
>JBCBGR010000053.1:0-12255 GCA_038526555.1 Pseudomonadota bacterium | reverse complement strand
ACCGATGCCGGGGTCGCCGCCGACTAGGAGCGCTGATCCTGGAACTAATCCGCCACCCGTCACACGGTCCAGTTCGCCTATGCCTGTTACAAGGCGCGGTACATCGCGGGTTTCCGCGCCGAGATCGACAAATTCCATCGCGCGGCCTTTGCGGCGCTTGTGAGCAGGCGCGCTGTTCTGGCTTTTGGCTTCCTCGACCAACGTATTCCATTCGCCGCACGCGTCGCAGCGCCCAGCCCATTTGCCATGAACGGTGCCGCAGGACTGGCAGACAAAAATGGAAGACGGTTTTGGCATGTTCGCTCCTATGGCTCAGATTGTAGCTTAAATCAATGAAAGTTGCTATTTTGTTCTCATCATCGTTTCGTCCCTAATAGGAGGCCCGCGATCAAACTCTGCATGGTCAGATGGGTTGAAAGATTGAACGATAGAGGACATATGAGCCTCAAATAACGCGCCACGCAAACTGGCGCTTACCCAACTCAAATTGATCGACAGGAACCGCCGCCATGGCTCGCCAATTCGCCTATCACATGCAGGGTCTGACGAAGAAATTCGGCAATAAGACCATTCTCGATAATGTGCACCTTTCCTTCTACCCGGATGCCAAAATCGGCCTCGTGGGCGTGAATGGTGCGGGTAAGTCCACCCTCATGAAAATCATGGCGGGTGTGGATACAGAAGTGACGGGCGAACATTGGGCGGCTGAAGGCGTGAAAGTCGGCTACCTGCCACAGGAACCGCATCTCGACCCCGAGAAAACGGTTTGGGAAAACGTGATCTCCGATTGCGAGGACAAGCAAATCTTCGATGCCTATAATGCTGCGGCTATGGAAATGGCGGAAGACTATTCTGATGAAATCATGGAGAAAATGACCGAGCTGCAAGAGCAGGTCGATGCGCGCGACGCGTGGGATATTGATTCTAAGATCGAGATGGCGATGCAAGCGCTGCGTTGTCCGCCGAAAGACGCGGATGTTACGCCACTCTCGGGTGGGGAGCGCCGCCGTGTCGCCATTTGTCAGCTATTGCTCGCGAAGCCAGACCTATTGCTCATGGACGAGCCGACCAACCATTTGGACGCAGAAACAGTCGCGTGGCTCGAAAACTATCTAATCAACTATAAAGGCGCGGTGATCCTGATTACGCACGATCGCTACTTCCTCGACAACATCACAGATTGGACGCTTGAGGTCGATCGCGGTCGGACTTATCCGCATGAGGGTAATTATTCGTCGTGGTTGGCTGCGAAAGCCAAGCGCATGGATCAGGAAGGCCGCGAGAGCGACTCTAAAACAAAAGCGCTCAAACGAGAACTGGAGTGGATCCGGTCTAATCCAAAAGCGCGTCAGACGAAGTCCAAGGCGCGGATTAGCGCTTATGAGAACCTACGCGATGAGGCTGAGCGCGAAGAAGTCAGCCACGCCGAAATCCGTATTCCCATGGGAGAGCGTCTCGGCAATATTGTGGTTGAAGCCAACAACGTTTCCAAAGGCTTTGATGATAAGCTTCTGATCAAGGATTTGTCTTTCAAGCTGCCGCGCGGTGGTATTGTTGGTGTGATCGGCCCGAACGGTGCCGGGAAGACCACGCTCTTCAAGATGATTACGGGTGAAGAGCAACCGGATGAAGGCAGCTTCAAAGTCGGTGAGACGGTTGAACTCGGATACGTGGATCAGAACCGCGACGCGCTAGATAACTCTAAGAATGTTTGGGAAGCGATTTCCGATGGTTTGGACATTCTGAAGCTTGGCAAACGCGAAGTGCCGTCGCGTGCTTATGTAGGGGCCTTCAACTTCAAAGGGACAGACCAATCCAAGAATGTGGGTCAACTCTCTGGCGGTGAGCGCAACCGTGTGAACCTCGCCAAAATGCTGACTCGTCCGGCCAACCTATTACTGCTCGACGAACCGACCAATGATCTGGACCGCGAAACTTTGGCGTCTTTGGAAGTCGCCTTGGAGAAATTCCCAGGTTGTGCCGTGGTAATCTCACACGATCGCTTCTTCCTCGACCGTGTGGCCACCCACATCCTCGCCTATGAAGGCGACAGCCATGTGGAGTGGTTCGAAGGGAACTTTGCGGACTATATCGAGGATAAAAAACGTCGTCTGGGTGATGATGCGGATATCCCGAAAAAGCTCAAATTTGTGAAATTCGAAAGATAATTCAAAGGCGGTCTTCGGGCCGCCTTTTCTTTTAGACTTTGCGTGCGCTTTTAAGGTCCCGCACATATTTGGGCGCTAGGTTCGGCGTGTGCGACTTTTACTGACCATACTCCTTCTACTGATCGCGCCGCTGGCTCGCGCGACAGATCCGGCTCCCTTCATTCTCGTCGATCAGTTTGGCTATCTGCCCTCGCTTGAAAAACGGGCGGTCATTCGTGATCCGCGTGTGGGCTTTGATGCGGCGCGATCTTTCACGCCAGGCGCGTTCTACGCGGTGACTGACGTGCGTAGCGGTGAAGACGTCTATCGCGGTCGCCCTGTGGCGTGGAAGCAGGGGCAGGTGGACGATGTATCGGGCGACCGGGTTTGGTGGTTTGACTTTTCCGCCGTCACAACGCCTGGTATTTATATCGTGCGGGATTTGGAACGTGGGACGAAGAGCGATCCTTTTGAGATTTCGCGCCATGTCTACAGACCCGTTTTGCGCGATGCGTTTCGCGTTTTCTACTACCAGAGAGCCGGGTTCGAGAAGCGTGTCCCATTCGCGGGCAGGGGTTATGTAGACGGAGCGTCTCATCTCGACCCCGGGCAGGATTCTGAAGCCCAGCGGTATGACTCAGTCGGAAATCTCACGACGGCCCGCGACCTTCACGGTGGCTGGTTCGATGCGGGCGACTATAACCAATATACGAGTTGGACTGCCAATTATGTGTCGAGCCTATTAGCGGCCTATGTCGAAAACCCCGTCGTGTGGACAGACGACATGGGTATTCCAGAGTCAGGGAACGCCGTTCCGGACATCCTCGATGAAGTGCAGTGGGGGCTGACTTGGCTTGAGCGCATGCAGAATGACGATGGTGCGATGCTGTCTATTCTGGGCCGCGAGAGTGCATCGCCTCCGTCAAGCAGTGAAGGAGCTTCACTCTACGGTCTGCCTAACAGTTCCGCGACGGTGACGGCAGCCGGCGCCTTTGCGATGGCGGCCAAAGTCTTTCAGAGCCATCCAGAATTAGCGACCTTATCGGACGAATATGCAGACCGCGCCGTACGCGCTTGGTCATGGGCGGACAGCAACCCTAATGTCACCTTCCATAATAATAGCGAAGAGCATGGCACGGAAGGTCTTGGCGCGGGGCAACAGGAAGTCGATGCAGACCGACTCAAACGAAAGCGTCTCATCGCCGCTTCGCAACTGTTCGAACTAACAGGTGATCAGGATTTCCGTCGTACCGTTGAGCGCCTTTATGGTCAAATCGGCGGGATCACATCGGATATTGCCAATGGATTTGAAGGCGATCTTGGGTTCACACTGATCCGCTTTGCCAACCTTCGCGGCGTTCCAAGACGCTTTTCCACACGCATCAAGCAGGATTACGCCAATACTCTCTCAGACTGGAACGGGTGGGGCGCGGTGGAGGATCAAGCCTCCGCTTACGGCGCTTATGTGGATGGTTATTGGTGGGGCAGTAATGGGGTGAAAGCCCGCCGCGGCTCTGTTTTCACACAATCGGTTGTCGCGGGGATTGATCCGCAAAACCACGCCAAAGCGGTCAATGCGGCCTCGCACTATCTACACTATCTGCATGGCGTGAATCCCATGGGGCTGGTTTACCTCTCAAACATGAAAAAAGTGGGCGCAGAACGATCAGTCTCCACGATCTATCACGCTTGGTTTGAAGATGGATCTCGCGATTTTGATAGTACAAAATCGTCTCGCTATGGTCCACCCCCAGGATTTCTCGTTGGAGGTCCGAATGAGAGTTACGCCAAAGCTGAATGCTGTGCGGAGACCTGTGGCATGCAAGGCGATCGGATTTGTCGGCGGGCCGATATGATCCCACCCACAGGACAACCACCTGCCAAATTCTACGCTGAGTTCAATGATGGCTGGCCGCTCAATAGCTGGGAGATCACTGAGCCGTCTTTGGGCTATCAATCCGATTACTTGAGACTGCTGAGTAAATTTGTCCGATAACATATAAAGAAAATTTTATATGCAGAGATGGATCGGCGTGCTAAGCATCCTCCTGTGGAAACGATTGCCCGCATATTAAAGCTTCTCGGTCATCCCGACCGATTGCGGATTTTGGCCTTGCTGAGCCAAGAAGAGCTAACAGTCTCTGAGCTGGTGTCTGTGCTGGAACTCTCCCAACCGCGGGTCACGCAATATATCCGGTCGCTCGAAGATGCGGATATCTTGGAAAGGATCAAAGAAGGATCGTGGGTTTTCTCTCGGCTGAAATCGGCATCTGAATCAGATATTGCGGACATGGTGGCGGGCCTGATTGCGCGTCTGCCAGAGGATGATGCAATCCTGTCACGCGATCAAAAGCGCCTCCAGCAGGTCCGACGTGAACGATCAATTCGCGCGGAGCAGTTCTTCGCCGATGTCGCGAATAATCGCGGTCGATTGAGCCATGAGTTCTTGCCGCAGTCGCAGGTCGAAGCGGCGATATTAGCGCAACTCGCTGGTCGCTCTTTCGAGTTTATGGTCGATTTGGGTACGGGGTCTGGGCGGATGCTCGCTCTTCTTGCAGACCGTGTGAAGCGTGGGATAGGCGTCGACCTTTCGTCAGATATGTTGAAGGTCGCGCGTTATACGCTCTCTGATGAGCGGTTTGGGCATCTATCGGTGCAGCAATCAGATTTGAAGCAGACCCCTTTGGCGGATAACGTCGCTGACCTCGTCACATTGCATCAAGTGCTCCACCATATGGACCGTCCGTCTGCGGCTTTGAAGGAAGCGTCACGCTTGCTCAAGCCGGGCGGCGTGCTGCTGATCGTCGATTTCGCAGAACATGAGCGCGAAGAATTCCGGAGTGAGTTTGCTCATCGACGTCTTGGCTTTGCGGAGCAGGAAGTCGCGGACCTGATGGCCCGCCACGATTTTAAAGCCTCATCTGCGACAAGCGTTCAAGGGGGTGAGGAGTCTCACCCTGACCTTCTTGTCTGGCAGGCAACCCTGAAGCCTGAAAAATCATTGGAGACAGTGCTGTGACTTTGTCCATGCCCCATCGTGATCCAACAGCGCCTGTTGGCGCCATCGCCCGAACGTCGTCCGATCAGGCCAAGCCCCATGGCGATAATGGCGTTTCCGTCAGTTTTGAATTCTTCCCGCCAAAGACGAAAACCGCGGAACAACGCCTCTGGTCCGCGATCGAAACGCTGGAACCGCTCAACCCCGACTTTGTTTCCGTGACTTATGGGGCAGGCGGCTCAACCCGTGAGCGGACCCACCGCACTGTCTCTCGTATGGCGAAAGAAACGGGTTTTGATCCGGCCGCGCACCTGACCTGTGTGGATGCGACGCGTGAGGAGATTGATGAGATCGCCCAAGAATATTGGGATTCCGGCGTTCGTCATATTGTGGCGCTGCGGGGTGACCCGCAAACGGGGATTGGCGATCGCTATGAACCGCATCCGGGCGGTTATGCTTACGCGTCTGATCTAGTCGAAGGACTGAAGAATATCGCCGATTTTGAAGTGTCTGTTTCGGCATACCCTGAACTTCACCCCGAAAGTGGGGATTGGACCGTTGAGATCGATAATCTGAAACGCAAAGTCGATGCGGGCGCCACACGGGCGATCACGCAGTTTTTCTTCTCACCCGATATATTCTGGCGGTTCCAAGATCGAGTTCTGGATGCTGGACTGGATATTCCGATTGTCCCGGGCTTGATGTTGCAGCCGAATGTGAAAGGCTTGCAGCGCATGTCATCCATGTGCGGCGTGGCAGTGCCAGATTGGTATGTGTCGCTGTTTGAAGGTCTGGATGATGATCCAGCGACACGCGATATGCTGACAGCAACCTTGGCCTCTGAACTTGCAGCCGAGCTGCATGAGCGCGGCGTCCGTCACTATCATCTCTACACACTCAACCGTGCCGAGATTGCCAATTCCGTCGCGCGCGTTCTCGGTATGCATAAGCGGGCGGTCACGAAAGCCGCCTAAACGTCCATGTTTTGGACCCGTATTCTCTCAGCCGCCGCGCAACTTTTCGGGCCGCCTTCGCTCTCGGATGGGCGCGGCCAGGCGGGCAAGGTGGATGATGCGCCCGTCGTTGCTGCGCTGATTGCGCTGGGCGCGAAAATGGCCAAAGCAGATGGCGAAGTCCGTCCTGAGGATATTTCCGCCTTTGATCAGGTCTTTAAGGCTGAACCGGGGTCGCAAGAAATGGTCGCGCGGTTCTTCCGGCTCGCGCGCCAGACAACGCTAGGATACGAACGCTATGCACGCCGAGTCGCGCGTCATTTTAGAGCGCGACCTGCCGCGTTGGAAGATGTGATGGACGGCCTATTTCACATTGCGCTCGCTGACGGCATTCTCACAGAAGATGAACAAAGCTTCCTCGCGCGCGTTGCGGATATTTTTGGCTTTTCAGACGCTGAGTTCAGCCGTTTGAAAGCGACGCATATTGGCCGCGACTCCGATGACCCCTACCTGATCCTGGGCATTGATGAGACGGTTGATGATGAGGGCCTACGCAAAGCCTATCGTCGCGCCGCCGCTGCCAATCACCCTGACCGAATCGTCTCTCGCGGTCTTCCGCCGGAAATGACAGCGCTTGCGACGCACAAAATGGCGCTGATCAACCGCGCCTATGCTCAGATCAAGGCACGAAGAAAGGCCAAAGGCGCGATTTTGCTCTAATTCTTGCATAATCGCCATAAAGCTGTCGGAGTTGTGACAGTATAGCAATGCACGGACGCTTGACCTGAACCGTAAATAGACCAATCTACATGAAGTAGGAGACAAAAGGATGACAGGTACGCATCATTTGAATGGTCAACCGACCAGTATGTTTGGTCAGGTGGGACGCTGGTTAACACTCGGCGCGATGTCAGTCGCTGCGGCCTTCATGTTATTTTTCTCAGCCGCCTTCGCACTTTTCCTTGTCGGTACGATTGCTGTCATCGCTTTCATCTCGGTCGCTATCTTCTGGGTTCGGGCCAAGCTGACAGGTCGCCCTTTTGGTCCGCGCGCACAAATGGAAGCGCAGATGGAAGAGATTCGCCGTCAAATGGGCGCTGCATCTCAAGCGAAATCGGGTGAAACCTCTCAGGGTCCGATTATTGACGCGCACCAGACGCCTGAAGGCTGGACGGTCGAACGCTAAACCCTTACGCCGCCCCGCATGACGGGGCGGGATTTCATCATGCTAATGCTTTGCTGCCTCGGATGGGGCGGTAATTTCGTGCTTTCTGCGTGGGTGGTTGGCGCCAATCCTGTGCCGCCTTTTATGCTGGCGTTATTCCGATCCGCGTTTGTACTTGTCTTTATGGGGTACTTCCTATTTCGGGCGCTGCCCAAGGGCTTCGGACGTTTGCTGATCGTTGGCATGTGTGTGGGGCCTATCCACCTTGGGTTTCTCTATACGGGACTGCAAACCGCACCGGCGTCTGCCTCTTCCATTATCAGCCAAGCCCTGATCCCCATGTCGACGATACTCTCCATCATCTTCCTGAGAGAGCGGGTCGGGTGGGTCCGGGCTTTGGCCATCGCGATCTCTTTCGTCGGTGTTCTGATCATGGTCTATGAACCGGGAACCCTGTCTTTTGATTATGGTCTCGTCCTGTTGATGGGGGCCTATGTGGCGTTGGCCATTGGGTCTGTCGTGATCCGAACGATCCCCGACATTGACTGGCGCCAATATGTGGCGTGGACAGCGGTTCTTGTTTTCACCATGTCGCTCTTCGCGACATCTATGTTTGAAACAGACCATAGGGCGGTCTGGGAAAGCTCAGGATGGAAATTGATTGTGGTCGCGCTCTACGCCGCGCTCTTCGTCTCCATTTTTGCCCATGGACAGTATTTCAGATTGCTGCAAACCTATGAAGTCAGCCAAGTCATTCCGCTCACCCTAATGACAACGCTCTGGGCCTGTTTGCTCGGTGTTCTTCTTCTCGGTGAGACCTTATACCTACGCTATCTGATCGGTGCGGCGCTCATCTTGCCCTGTGTTTGGGTGATTGCGCGGAGGGGTGCTATACCGCCCGCTCAAGAGGACTGAGGGGGAAGACGGATATGGCCAATAAGACACAGCCGATGGAATTAAAGCCTTCGGATTACCTCGACGCGATTTCTGATCCGCAACGACAGGCCGATTGCCGTCAGATTCACGCGATCATGCAGGCTGCCTCTGGGGAGGACCCAAAGATTTGGGGTAGCTCACTGAAAAGCGGCATGGTTGGCTTTGGTGACTATCACTATGTTTATGAGAGTGGGCGGGAAGGGGACTTCTTCCGGACGGGTTATTCCAACCGCGCTGCCAACATCTCCATCTACGTTATGCCGGGCTATCAGGATTTTGATGATGAACTGTCCCGCTTAGGCAAACACAAAATGGGCAAGTCCTGTCTTTACATCAAGCGCCTCTCTGACGTGGACGTCGATGTTCTCGAAGAGATTATCCGCAAAGGGCTGGCGATTATGGCGGAGAAATATCCGCAGTGATGCTGACACAACAGCCGTCGCCGAATTTCAACGCGCGCGCTTTACCCGTCTCAATCCTAGTCCTGCACTATACAGGTATGGAAACTGGGCAGGCGGCGGTTGAACGCCTCTGTGATCCGGAGGCGCAAGTGAGCGCCCATTATGTCGTACAAGAGGACGGCCGTGTTTTGCAATTGGTCGATGACGATCAGCGGGCTTGGCATGCGGGCGTCTCCTCTTGGAATGGCGTCACAGACGTCAATTCGGCAAGCATCGGCATTGAGATCGTCAATGGCGGACATGATTTTGGCTTGCCCGATTTTCCAGATGCGCAAATCAATGCGCTCATCCCGCTCTGCAAACGGATTATTGCCGACCATGATATCCAGCCGCGCAATGTGGTGGGCCACTCCGACATTGCCCCAGACCGTAAAGAGGACCCGGGCGAGAAGTTTCCCTGGTCTGGGCTGGCTGCGGCGGGGATTGGCCTTTGGCCGGGCGAGGGAAATGGCGACCGCCGCATTTTGTTTGAGCCCGAAGATCGCGATCGGGGGGTCACCCTCTTGCAGCAAGCTCTCGCAGGTCTGGGTTATGATGTTGTTTTGGACGGGGTGATGACTGAGACGATGGTCAGCACAGTGCGCGCAGTCCAGCGACGCTATCGCCCAGAGCAGATTGACGGTATTGTGGATATGGAGACCTTTGATCTGGTCTCACGCCTCGCGCGACGGATCTGACGTCACGCGCTTAAGCACCCAAACCCGGATATAGCTTGCGAGGCCTTGTTCCGGGGTTTCAATCAGGCGCGTATCATCCAATTGCCGGATAAGGCTAGAGACAGACAGGTCGTCTTGCTGAGCAGCCTTATCGATCTCGACCCAGAATTCTGGCTCCAGCGCGACAGACGTCGGGTGCCCGTGAATAGAAATGGAACGCTTCTTCATGCAGGATCGGACTGGCAGAGGCCTGGACCCGCTGGGTGCCGTGTGGGCTTACCATTATCGTCAATGGCGATGAAGACCATTCGGTCAATTTTCACAATATTCCGCTTAGAGCGTAGCTCCCGCACAGAGCATCGGAGCGTAATTGAGACGCGTGTCGTCTCGATGATTTCCATACCGATTTCAACGACATCGCCGAGATAGGCGGGGGCTTGGAAATCCATTTCGGAGATAAATTTGGTCGCCACGAGCCCAGCACCACTTTCCACGGCTGCGTAAACCGAGGCTTCCTCGTCAATCCACGCCAACAGACGCCCGCCAAACAATGTGCCGCGACTGTTGAGATCAGTCGGCATCACAAGGCGGCGGGATAGAAACTTCATAGTTGCGCTCGGGTCAATCGTCCCGATCTAATCTATGCGCATCAAGGTGTGCTGTCTGCGCCGACTTTAGTTTTAGGGCATCCTTACGTTCCTGCGCACTTAAACCGTGCGCAATCCGGTTGGCCTCAGCCTGTTTGGACGCATTCGCCTTGGCTTTGCGTTTGCGCGCCTGTCGGAGATTGACGACCTTCATCCTTATCGCGGGGCGATCATCAATTCTGGGCGAACAATGGTGTCGAACTCTTCTTCGGTGACGAAGCCGAGACCGACCGCTTCCTCGCGCAAGGTGGTGCCATTCTTGTGAGCCGTCTTGGCAACCGTTGTCGCATTGTCATAGCCAATGGTGGGCGCAAGCGCGGTGACCAACATCAGCGAGCGGTTCATGAGGTCCGCAATCCGGTCTTCATTCGCCGTAATACCCACGACGCATTTGTCAGCAAAACTGCGCGATGCGTCGGCCAGGAGCGTGATAGATTGCAACATATTATAGGCCATCACTGGCTTGTAGACGTTCAGTTCGAAATGGCCCTGAGAGCCGGCGACGGTGATCGTTGTGTGATTGCCCATCACCTGTGTGCAGACCATTGTCAGTGCTTCGCACTGTGTTGGGTTGACCTTACCCGGCATGATGGAACTGCCCGGTTCATTTGCAGGCAAGCTGATTTCGCCGAGGCCTGAGCGGGGACCTGAGGCGAGGAAACGAATATCATTGGCGATCTTAAACAATGACGCTGCCACCGTGTTCAGGGCGCCGTGCGCTGAAACAAAGGCGTCATGCGCGGCGAGGGCTTCGAACTTGTTCTCAGCTGTGCGGAAGGGCAGGCCTGTATAGCTGGCGACTTCGGCGGCAAAATCCTCGGCAAAGCCGGGCTTGGCGTTCAGGCCCGTCCCCACCGCTGTGCCGCCTTGAGCGAGCGGATAGAGCTCAGCGAGACCGCGCTTCACGCGTTCCAGACCTAGGTCGAGCTGTGCGACATAGCCGGAGAATTCCTGACCCAAAGTCACAGGTGTGGCGTCCTGCGTATGCGTCCGGCCGATCTTGATAATGTCTTTGAACTCTTGCGCTTTATCGTTGAGCGCGTTGCGCAGGTAAGAGAGTTTCGGCAGCAATTCGTGGGTGATTTGCTCGACCACACTAATGTGCATAGCCGTCGGGAACGTGTCATTGGACGATTGGCTGCGATTCACGTGGTCATTGGGGTGAACAGGCGTTTTCGATCCAATCTCACCGCCGAGAATTTCAATCGCCTTGTTAGAGACCACCTCATTCACGTTCATATTGGACTGTGTGCCGGACCCGGTCTGCCAGACGGAGAGGGGGAAGTTGTCGTTCAACTTTCCTTCCGCCACGTCTGACGCCGCTTGGACGATCGCGTCTTTCAACTCGGCTTCCAGATTATCCGCCTTGTGGTTGGCAATAGCGGCGGAGCGCTTGATGATACCAAGCGCCCGGACGAGGGCTGGCGGCATGGTCTCAATCCCGATGGGGAAGTTGATCAGCGAGCGCGCAGTCTGCGCGCCATAATATTTGTCCGAAGGAACTTTGAGTTCGCCAAAAGAGTCGGATTCGATGCGGTAATCAGTCATGGGCGCGCCGTTAGCAAGGTTGGTCGCTGATGGCTAGCGCGCCGAAAGTCTGAGGTGACTAAATATCCTCACCATGATCGAGGACAAATTTGATCAGAAGTCCAGTTAGAACGATAACGATCAAGATCGACGCAACGAAATAATACCAGAAGGACGACATGTCCACGATCACAGGGTAAACCGGAATAAGTGAGATAAGTGTCACCGCGATTATGTAGCCGATAACGACCATCCAGCCTTTCCGGCCTGTGGGCACTGCGTTGAAGCCCATCTTGTGACGGTGAATGTGAAAGAGCGGACCGTTATCAAGTTTAGCCACTTCCATGCTCCTTTTCTGAGAGAAGAACTGCAAATGTCAGTGCCGAGAGAAAAATAATGACACCGCTCCAAGCTACAATGCCTCTTGTCATTCCTGCCCCAAGTTCAGGGGTGAACATCGAGAGAATTCCGATTGACAGGATCAAGCCGAAGAGAGCCATATGAATTGTATAAATAATTCGACCAATGAGGGTTATGGCTTCGAATTCGAAACCGTGAAACCATCCGCGTCGGTTTATATAGAACTTAAAATGGGGGCCTTTTAAGTTCACTTCTTCCGGAAGCTATCCAAGCTCACAACCTTCGGGCCATCGCCTTCGGGCGTGTCGTCCCCATCATCCGGTGTGTCTGGCTTTGGGGCTTTCTTTGGAGCGCCCAGATCGGTTGACGCTGGTGCACCCAGCGACGTTGACGGCAAGTCGAGAA
>JBCBGR010000052.1:0-12286 GCA_038526555.1 Pseudomonadota bacterium | reverse complement strand
TAACGATCGCATGCAAAATATGGTGGGTGTATTCGTTAAAGAAGGCTTCCCGCGCTGGTACGATGAAGGTTTTGCCAACTACCTGGCGACCATGAAAATCGAAGGCGACACAGTGATTGTTGGCAAAACCTTCATCGTACCAGCGCGGGAAGCCTTCTTTAACGATCGCATGCAAAATATGGTGGGTGTATTCGTGGAAGCCTGTCTGCTCAGAGAAATCACCTTCGCGATAATTCTGGTTCACCGATGTCAGGAAGATGGGCCCATCTATACCCTGCGTGTAAACACCACCGATACCAGGGTTGCCCGTGAAATCCTGTAAGTCACCGATCCGGTTGAACGCATAGATTGTCAAAGGAACAGGATCTGGCGGCGGGTTCGCGATCCCGGAGAGCGCATAGACCATCTTGCGATAAGTTTCCCATTGCTCAACGCGCTCTTTGGCCAAGGCTGGGTTGACCTCACCATAAAATATGATGTTCTCAGACTTGATCTCAATCGGGAGAATTCTAGTCCTGTTACTCGCTTCCGCGGTTTGAACAGAGCTAAGAAAACTCACTCCCATGAGAGCCGCAGCTCCAATGGTCGCAATCGTTTTTGGAAGACGAAAACGTTCTAGCAATGATGACATAAAGTGGGTCCCCGGCTCTGCTACGTCACTTGATTAAACTTCGATCATAAACACTTGGTAATAAAGCTCAAGAGGCCAAAGCCTTACGCAAATGCCGCAGCCAGTGCCGCCTCACAGTGAATATGCGTCGTATCAAAAACAGGTAGCGGGCTATTGTCCGCGTCAATCAGTAAGCCAACTTCCGTGCATCCCAGGATCAGGCAGTCCGCACCCATCGTCTTAAGCCTGTTCGCAATCGCGAGATAGTCAGCCCGGCTCTCTGAATTAACCTCATGACGACAGAGCTCTTCATAAATGACCTCATGAATTCGCTCTCGGTCCTCAGCCTCTGGGACAATCGGCTGTAACCCCTGCCCTCGAAGCCGATCCAGATAGAAGCGATCTTCCATCGTAAACTGCGTCCCCATTAATCCGGGATGGGAAAAACCACTGGCCAGAATGCGTTCCGCCGTCGCGTCTGCAATATGGATGAGAGGTATTGTAACGTCCCGCATCATGCGCGGCACGACTTTATGCATGGTGTTTGTCGCGAGCACGATCATATCTGCGCCGCCGCGTTCCAGCTCGACCGCGCGGTCAGCCAGCATGTCACCCAACACACCCCACGCGCCTTCATTCTGCAAATGAGCCACCAAACCAAAATCAACGGAACGGATCAGGAGGCGCGGACTGTGCAGGCCGCCGAGCTTTTGCTGCGTCAGCTGACAGAGCAGCTCATAATATTGCAGCGTAGAGGCTGTGCTCATCCCGCCCAGCACCCCAATTGTTTTCATGGAAGGCGTGGTCGGCAGAATAGAACTCATGGATTATCGCTATCATTGAACTTTGCCGCTGCCCAGCGTGATCTTGCTGACTGTACTGAAACCGACAAATCGATTGACGCCGCGTGACTGACTTTCTATTTGGCGCGCCTAGCCAATGACGTGCCCAGATGGCGGAATTGGTAGACGCGCCAGCTTCAGGTGCTGGTGTCCGTATGGACGTGGAGGTTCGAGTCCTCTTCTGGGCACCATCAACCTTTCCGAAGATGTCCGAGGCTGTCCGACATCTCTTGGTTTTCCAGCACTATGCGTATCTTTTCTTCTGCCGAAAACTGACGCCGGGTCTTGCGCCGAATGTCCTTCACCACCCGCTCAGCAGAGGCTTTGGACTTTCCTTGTTTTGGTCTCATCTTCGTTCCTTACAGTCACTACGATGAGACCAAAACACTCCTCTAAACAATCACCCTAAAATGTCTCATCAATGCTGACGGGGAACAGTATATGCTAGCCCATCAAAATCCTGTGCGGGCGATCGATCAGCTAAAGAGCGAACTC
This sequence comes from Pseudomonadota bacterium, assembly GCA_038526555.1. Taxonomy (GTDB): domain Bacteria; phylum Pseudomonadota; class Alphaproteobacteria; order Caulobacterales; family Maricaulaceae; genus Litorimonas. The sequence continues at coordinate 10,339 of JBCBGR010000052.1, read as the reverse complement.
CGAAAGCAATCGACAACAAGTGACCTTAATCTGTCGAAGTTCCGAAAGGGAACTGTCGCTGTCGCTCACATGAACCCGCCCGCACCGGATGTTCAGTCCGAAGTGATTGTCATGGGGAGCGTTCAATGTCGTAGAGTTTCTGTGCCGGGCTTTCAGCCGGATCGTCGACTCATTTACTTTCATGGCGGCGGCTTTGTCTCAGGGTCATCAGAGACTCATCTTGCAATTGCTGGCGAACTCTCGCGATACGGAAGATGCCAAGTCATTTGTCCAGATTACAGACTGGCGCCGGAGCATCCGTTTCCAGCGGCTTACGACGACGCATTGGCTGTTGTTGATGCGTGTCTGATGTCAGCGGATCATAAGATGGTTTTATCAGGAGACTCTGCTGGGGGAGGGTTAGCCTTGTCCGCAGCGTGTCATATGCGTGACAGAAATCCCGGTCTTCTCACTGGTGTTTTGTTACTCTGTCCTTGGCTGGACCTTGATTGTGCACAACACCGAAGCACCCAGAGTTATGATGTAGGGGACCCATTGCTCACATGGGGTCTGATGGAACAGTTAGCGTTTGCCTACCTTCAAGGCGCAGACGTGAAAGACGTTCGGTCTTCCCCAATCAATCTAGATTTAAGTGGGCTCGCTCCCGTCTACATTCAGGCGGGCGAGAATGATATTCTGAAGCAGGATGCTATTAACCTCTCAGGCCGTCTCGCAAACTCACAGACCGAACTGCGCATATGGCCGGAAATGATCCATGTTTGGCATGCGTTTTCGAGCATACTGCCGGAAGCGAATGAGGCGCTTCAGAAGGCTGGGGATTGGCTGAATAACTATACTCAGAAGGGAAGGGAGACGAAGAATGACTCTTCCAAAAATACGCCCAGGCTACGCTTGGTATGTGGTCATCCTATTGGCGCTGCTCTCCATCGTTTCCTACGCGGATCGCTTGATTCTTGCGATCCTTGTTGACCCAGTCAAACAAGAGCTTGCCGTTTCTGATACTCAAATGGGACTGCTGCTCGGGCTATCCTTTGCATCCGTTTACGCCACGCTGGCCTTGATATTAGCTCAAGTCGCGGACCGTCATAATCGACGGAATCTGATCATCATCGGAGTATTGATATGGAGCGTGATGACCTCCTGCTCAGCTTTTGCTGACAATTTCTGGCAGCTGGCTCTATGTCGTCTCGGTGTAGGCGTAGGCGAGGCGGCCCTAGGTCCCGCCGCTCTTTCCATGATCGCGGATCTATTCAACCGTGAAAAGCGCCATACGCCCGTTAGCGTTTTCCTGGCCGCAGGAACCGTTGGAGGTGCGACAGCCTACCTGATTGGTGGTGCGGCTGTGGCAGCAGTTAGTCAAATGTCGGGTATGGATATCCCTCTCATTGGAGAAATGTCGCCGTGGCGTCTGGTCTTCCTCGGTATGGGTGTGCCTGGAATTCTATTGGGGATACTAATGCTATTTAGTGTGAAAGAGCCTGTTCGTATCTCTGGAGATGATATGGTTAGTGAGGTGGAAGCGTCGGTTATAGACGTTGTTGCTCACTTGCGTTCAGCCAGAGGTTTGTATGCTCCGATTTTTCTGGGGTTACTCTTCGTTCAAATGATGGTCTATGCGATTGCAACTTGGTTTGCTTCCGTTTTCATCCGTCAATACGGTCTCTCAATCACCGATACAGGCTATGCCTTTGGCTTTGTGGCCCTCATATTCGGCACAAGCGGCGCGATCTTCGGGCCTTATCTCGTGTCCCGTTTGGAACGCGCGAATATCTCTCATGCGATTTTCCGCATTGCGGCTCTAGCTGTGGCTATTTCAGTGCCAGGTGCTATCTTTGCGCCAATTGCACCAAGTCTGAGTTTATCGATCGGCGCGCTATGCGTTGCCATGTTTGGTCTGTCGGCAGGAAGTGCGCTTCCAGCCCTTCTTCCGCAACTGATCGCTCCTAACGCGGTTAGAGCGCGCGTAACCGCGCTCTATTTTTTTATTGCGAATATTGTAGGCCTCGGTCTAACGCCAGTCTTGATCGGTCTATTGAATGACCTAAGACCTTTTGGACTCGAAGGGGTTCACCAATCCCTCACCTTTCTGGCCGCGATAATTTTGCCGCTGTCGCTTTCGGTAATTTGTTTTGGTTGGTGCCGTCAAGCTAGACATTTTTAGCAACATTAAGCACAGCATTACGGGTGGAATGCAAGGTCAATTTAGGCATTTCACCTTTCATTGTGGTGACGTTTAAGGGTCACGGGATATTGAAATCCAGAGACATGGACAATGTTCTCTTAGGTTCTAAAATGCCAACAGAGTAGCCATAACTCTCATTGAATGCGTTCAGGACATCAAGGCTTAGCCGCCAACTGGATCCGGGTGACCAGTTTACGCCGATATCAACCCTATGAAATTTGTCGAGTGTAAGAAATCCCGTTGGGACTGAACTGCTCAAAAAATCAGAAGAATATTTCCATTCTAAGTGAGCCGAGAAAACTTCACCGTACTGGTAGTTTAAAAGTGAGTTTGCTGAAAACTCAGGTCGGTTTCGGAGCGGCTGTCCTGATGAGGTCTCGACATCAGCATAGCTCACTGATGCCAGAAGGTTGAGCTGATCTGATAGCCCCTTGTCCCAGACGATTTCGATACCGCGACTTTGCACCTTTCGCCGATTTACATTCGTGAAAGCGACGGGATCAAAATCAACGAGGTTTTTAAAGGTGCTGTCATGAGCGGTTATGGAAACTTGCCCGAGACGATCGCCTTTAAGAATCAAGCCAAGCTCAAGGCTCTCTCCTTCCTCAGGCTCCAAACTCGGATTTGCGATCAAGGGAAATGAAAGCGCAAAGATGCTGGGTAGCTTATAGCTTGTCGCAAAGCTTCCTTGGAGCTGCAGCCATTCCGTCGCGCGATATGTTGATTGGAGTTTGTAAGTCGGCTGAACGGATTGCTCGTTAGGTCTATCAAGCCTGACAGCAGCGTTTAGGTGGAATTTGGGATGAGGATTGATGCTCGTTTCAGCAAAGGCGCTCAGGTTGTTTCGCTTTTGGGAAAAGTTTGTCTCTAACGGAAACCCGATATCAAGCGTGCCATCACCTTCACCAATTTCTTCTGAATATTCAGCACCCACAGCAAGTCTCCAATTGGGTCGCAAATCTGTTCGCGTGAACACTTGAGCCTGCCACCGCTCATGGTCAGTGTCGTCGCGGCGCGCTGGAACCCCATTGAGAACACCGCTCGGGATGGCAGGAATATCTGAAAGGGCCGTCTGCTTTAAGACATTTAAACTGCCATTAAGTTGCGTTGTTTCAGATATCGGACGGACATATCGCAGACCTCCTAAGCTGATCTGCGTTTCTCTATCTTCAAAGACAGGCGCAACACCTGACCGCGCCCCTCCGCTATCTTCAGCATATGCGGTCCGGTCAGTGCCAGCGCGATAAGCAGTGAAGTCGAGCGTCCCGCCCCAGAGGTCTTGTCGCAAACGCAAGAGGGCGCTTGCCGACTTTAGTTCGCTATCAGGCGTAATGTCCCCGGTATCACGTGTTCCCACCCCGAGAACCACACCGCCACTTTTCCATCCCAATTGAGCATTTCCACTGACAGAGTAGCCATCTCTAGAGTTGAGGGTCTGGCGCGTTTGAAAACCAATAGTATCAATTGGGTTGGGCGACAGAGTTTTCAGATGAACCACCCCTGACAGGGCATCTGCGCCATGGATTGACGATGATGCCCCGAAGGTCACGTCGGCGTCTTCGAGAAAAGCCGGATTCACCTGACCAAAATCAAAGGCTCCGCCCGCTGAATTTGTGGGATCATTTAAGCGAATTCCATCAAGCAGAACCAACGTGAAATTAGGTTCGCCCCCACGGATTGAGAGAAAGCTATTCCCACCTGCGCCTCCATTATTGAAGGCTGTCACGCTTGGCATTGCGTCGAGTGCATCAAGAACGTTGGTTTCGGAAAGATCCGAAACGATTTTCGACAGTCTAGAGTCTCCTTGCGTAACAACCCTGCTTGAGGTCACGATGATTTCGTCGTTGCCGAGATCCTGTGCAAAAACAATCTCCGCCGCGAGGACGTTCGTGCACAAAGCCAATGTGAAGACGTAAGGGACAAATCCTAAACGCGATACAGGCATCCTTTGATGAGATTTTGGTGCCATCAGAGATATCTCGTACAGTCTAAATTCAGGATCATGGGAGGAATTCAAAGCGCTTTTGACCAGAAAGTAGATCAGCTATTTCAGACTTCAAGCAGAAAATGATAACGTTGTCATTTTTGCTTGTCTTGCGCTCTCTTTTCCCCTTATGGCGAACAAGGAACGGAAAGCGGGGACGTTGTGCGACAATCTGGTTCTTTGCCAAATCTTATATCTGGCTTGGCGCTCCTTTTGATCAGCTCCTGTTTCGTGGGCTGTTCCCCATCGCAGGCACAATCAAATTTGGTGGATTCCGCCAATGCGAAGCCCGCAGTCGACCTGAAACCAGAAGACACTGAAGATTGGTCCGTTAAGCCCACGCAGTTGAGCTTTAGTAAGGGCGAAGTTCCTTCTGATGCCATCATCTTGTTTGATGGAACGACGCTTGAAGCTTGGCAAGGAGATGAGGGTTTAGAGGCACCGTGGGAAATCGTTGACGGTATTGCGCGGATAGTGCCTGGAAAAGGCGGCATATCGACGAGGGAAGCGTTCTGCGATATTCAGCTACACATTGAGTTTCGGTCTCCGCTCCAGGGAATGAATGGGGATGGGACGGGACAGGTTTGGGGCAATAGTGGCGTGTTTCTTCAAAGCCGATATGAAGTACAGGTCTTGAATTCCTTTGAAAATGAAACCTACGCCAATGGCCAAGCGGCATCGATCTACAAGCAGTACCCTCCTCTCGTGAATGCTTCGAAACCCCCTGGAGAATGGCAAGACTATAACGTTCTTTTTTCTTCTCCGAGCTTTGATGATGATGGCGCCCTCACCGAACCGGCTTATGTCACGGTTCTGCACAATGGTGTTTTAGTTCAAAATCACGTCGAAGTCCTTGGGCCAACGCGATATATTGGACTACCTGAATATGAGCCACACGAGTGCGCCCCCCTCCACCTACAAGATCATGGAGAGGCGATCGAGTTCAGGAATATTTGGGTCAGAAAATTATGACCCAACGCGGTGCTGCAATTCCACTTGTCAAAGTAATGCCGATGCTCTGCGTCTTGATCGCAGCTTGTGCGAGCGAGCCGGCTCAACCCTTGAATGAGAAGCCTGTCGAGCCTTTCAGGTACACGATAACCCATCAAATATTAGGGCAGGCCGCGTACGCCGAACATTGTGTGTCTTGTCATGGAAGAGACCTTGAAGGGGCAGCTGGCGTCAACCTCGTCGACAGTGTCTGGCGACATGGCGAAACGGTTGATGAAATCGCTCAAAACATTGCTGTTGGGTTTACGGAAGGCGGCATGCCAGGGTTTGCTGAGCTTCTCTCGGAAAAAGACATTGATAGCTTGGCGAGATATATCCTCTCCAAACGGGAAGGCTGGGATACCGTTAGTTATAACATTTATAGCGTTGAAGAAGACAGCTTGCCCGATCTGACCATATTCGAAAGCGCGTCCCCTGTTGTCACGGGTCAATTTAAAAACGGCATTGCCGATTTTGAGAGGATCGAAATTCCCTTTTATGCGGTTGAGTTAGAGGGTGATTTCAATGTGCCTTGGGACGAGGACATTGGACTGTTGATCGAGGCCGCCGGGTGGACAAACGCAAATAACAAAACACAGTTGCGCGTCGAAGTGAACGGCGAAATTCTTGAACCACTTGATAAAGCCGCATGGGATTGGATGTATCCGATTGAGGCTGGCCTACAGAAACTCAGCATCTCCTATTACGTCTCCGGCCCGATAACTCAGGGTGAAGATTGGACAATGTGGCATAGAGGGAGCGGTCGTGTCTTTATCGCGCGCCGCGACGGCTCCGCAAAACTGACACCGATATCTCGCAAGGCGAAGCTTGAGATGGAGGATTCAGCTGTCAACCTCGAGGTGAAGGACCTTCCGTCTGTCGTCCGGATCAAGACGCTGGATCTTCCCGTCTACAGCATCAATGTCGGCCTGACGAATAATATCAGCTATGCCTTTAATACGAGAAGCTGTGACATTGTTGCGGTTTGGTATGGCGAGTACCTTAATGTTGGGCCAAATATTATTGGGCGCGGGAAAGAGGCCAGTGAGGCTCTCGGCGAATGGGTATTCCGTTATCCCGACGCCTTATCCATTGCATCTGAGCCGGCCGGCACAGAATGCAACTTTGAAAAGTATACACGCGGGGACGCTCCCGCCTTCTATTTCCAAAAAGATGAGGTCAAATATCGCTTGAAAGGCTTTTCCGAAGGGAATGGTTTGCGGCTGGAAATCGGTGTTAAGGGCTTAGCGGGGGATGTGCCGACTAATTTCGGTATTCCAGAGATGAACGGCTTTGAAGCGCAGACTGTAGGTTCAAGTTTTTCCGATGAAGATGAATACCCGCTCATTCATACCCTTTTGCTAGAGAAAAAATAAAATGGATTTCAATCAGCTTACGGTATCTCTATCGAAGCCAATCTTGGGGGTTTGCGTCACTGGCCTAGTTGCGTCACAGGCTTTGGCTCAAGCGGCTGGTAACTACGCCCCGGATGGCTACCGGATTGAAACGATCGTTACCCCAGAAGGCGTCCCGTTTGAGATTGCTGGACTGGCGGTTTGTAGCGATAAACTCTACGCTTCCATCAGAATGGGTGATATTTGGGCTCTTCAAAATGGTTCCCAGGATGCTGCAATCCAGTCGCCACAATGGTCGAAATTTGCGGATGGTCTTGATGAACCAGCGGGGCTGTCCTGTGGAGCAGAGGGTTCGCTTCTTGTGGCCCATAAACCTGAGCTTACACAGTTGATTGATCGAGATGGGGACGGTGTAGCTGACGAGTATATCAACCTGGCAGACAGCTGGGATTTTCATGACAATTACCATGAATATCATTTCGGGACAGCAAAAGACCTTCAGGGTAACCTTTATGGGACGCTAAACCTCAGCCACGACAAGCCGGGTTCCTTTTCTCTTGGTGCTATGGGAAGCACGGGCGGGTATAGAGGCTGGGCCTATCAAGTCAGCCCGCAAGGCGACTTCAAGCCATTTGCTTCGGGTCTACGGTCACCCGCCGGAATTGGGGCGAGTCCTTCGGGAGAGATCTTTTACACGGATAATCAAGGGGATTGGGTCGGAACTTCAAAGCTCCATCTTTTGGAAGAGGGCAAGTTCTATGGCCACCCTGTTTCCCTTCGTGATCATCCAGACTATACAGTCGAAGCGATTAAAGAGATGTCCCTTGATGAGCTCTACGCTCTCTCTGAAAAGCCGGTTGTCTGGTTTCCGCATGTTGAGGTCTCTAATTCGCCGGGTAATCCTGAGTGGGATATAACGGGCGGCAAGTTTGGACCATTTGAGGGTCAAATCTTCATTGGTGACCAGACGCAATCCAATGTTTTTCGCGTGATGCTGGATGAGGTCGACGGGCAGTATCAGGGCGCTGTTCTGAACTTTATCGGAGGATTTCAGAGCGGTAATATTCGGACTGTCTTTGATCAATATGGGCATCTCTGGGTAGGACAAACGACTGCGGGGTGGGCAGCCGAAGGACCGGAACCTTTTGGATTGCAACGGGTCGTTTGGGATGGCGAGACAGTGCCCTTTGAACTTCTCGACATGTCATTAACAAAGCAAGGGTTCTTGCTGAATTTTACGGAACCTCTTGATCCCACCACCATCGGCAGCAGTAGTGTGAGTGCGCAACAATGGCACTACAAGTACAGTTCAAATTATGGGTCTCCAAAGGAAGACCTGAGAAATCTGGAGATACAAGATACGCGCCTCTCTCAAGATGGAAAAATACTAGAAGTCATACTGGACCTAGAAAGAGACAAAGTCGTCTCTCTTGATTTTAGCCAGATTGAAAGTCTGTCGGGCAGATCAGTTAGTGTTGGAAAAGTCTACTATACGGTCAACGTTTTGAAGAATTAGGTTTACATTTTCATTGTTAAAGCTGTCTCCTCCTGAGACGCAGATGGCTGGCCGAAGAATCGTGAAAACCTAGCCTGCCGAAGAGTGGGGGAGATAGGTGTCCTAAATTCCTTACAGATCAATATCTGGCTCCGGAGGCGATTCTCGCCCAAAAACGGACGCTGATCGCTTTTATGTATTTATATGAAAAGATGTGACTAAGTGCCTACTTACCACCTCAATTTCGGCTCATAGCCTGTGCGGTGTTAGGCGCGATCGACGGGCCTTTTGAAGGCTAGAGGTCTGCGACCGTCTTGTTGACTTGGGCAACCAAAGAGGCCGGCATGTTTAGAGCAAAGGCCAAATCGTCCAGGAACTGTCTCTCCTCATCCGTATCCACATCGATGGTCAGATTGGCGGCTGTATAGACTTGGACCGCCTGCTCGATCGACGTCACATCATGGGCGATGTCTGTGGGTGAAGCGGGGTTGCTCATCTCTGTCATGAGCTGCCCCATGGCGGATTTTGGCAGATCCATTTCCTTGACTTCGGCCATAATGGCGTCGCGTTCCTTGGCATTAATTTCGCCGTCTGCGGACGCTGCCGCGATCATGGCGCGAAGAACGAGGATCTCTGCGTCGATATTGGCGGCGCTCTCATCCGTGATAAAACCTGTAGGCTCTGGCCGGGTGTCTGAGGCTTGTTGGGCCTGTTTGACCTTATGATCGGCATAGGCCTTATAGGCGAGGCCCCCGATCAGGGCGAGGCCCGCCACCTGGCCGTGACGCCGCATTGCGTGCCTCGCTTGGCTTTTCATGCGCCGCGCCATGCGGCTGTTGGCAAACAGTCCAGCCGCGCCGCCCATGGCCGCGCCTGCCGCCAGAGACTTTCCGTCTAGCCCTTTGGAGACACCGCCAGCTTGTCCGAAAATCTTAGAGATATCCATAAGGCACATGCTTCAATTTCGATGATCAAAAAGACTGAGATTTTATCCCAATCGATCTTAAGTATTACATCAATCAGCATCACCAGAGTATCCCCATAGATATGGTGTTGTCGTTAGGGGGCGCAGTCATGTCGAATCAGCGAGTGTAGAAGCCGACATTGAATCGTCGAGCCTATCAAAGGATTGATCCTTTAGAGGCGTTCGGCCTTTGAGAACTGGAATACCGATAGTACTCAATCCCTGAGATGTAGAATTCTCTGCATCCTTAGTCCGCCTGACGATTGCCGAAGGCGTGAGGAGCGATGGTACCGACTTAAGATACGCATTTTCGTTGAATATTTCGACGCGGTTTTCGGTAGTCAGAAATTCTATATATTGATTTGTAATTTCTGATTTCTGATTTCTGATTTCTGATTTGTGATTTGTGATTTGTATGGCGGAGTGACCCAAAATGACTGAAGGCAGGCTCTAGCCCGCCTTTTTCGATTACTAACGAAGTCGTTATTAGTTTATTCTTTATTTCTTTCATAAGCGACTTTGGCGCTTCTGACGGCGCGGTAATAGAGGTGACCGGCCTTTTCATCGGCTTCAGTGGGTTCTCTCAGGCCTGTTTCCTCAAAGGAAATTTCACCGGCAGAGACCCGGTCCAGAATGGCGGAGATACGAAGATAATCCTCATCATATTCCTTGCGGTAGCGTAGCGGCCACGGATCATCCTCACGGCTTTTAGGATCAATCCAGGAGCTGTTTCGACCCGTTGCCTTGGGCTGTTTGCCATTGCTGTCGAACAGCCATGGGTTTGGACCATTTTTAGGTTCCAGCCAAAGTGTGTTGCCCAGGCCTTCCACCATGGTCGTTGAATCTGTTTTCTGGTCATCCATGTATTTGGGCAGGACAAAGCGACCATTTTTCCACTCGAAATCATATTCGACTTTGGCCGCGCCTTCCGGGCGTTTGTAATGGGTTGTGTCTTCCTGAGCGAGTTCTGTTGAGAAGAGGACAATCTTGTACTTTCCGTCCTTCATGTCGTCGAAGGTCAGCTTGCCAACATCATTAATCCGGTTGCTCATTGGATCATCGTCGCGCTCATATTTTGTAAAGCGCGTGGACTTTTCGACCCATGCGTGACCTGCTTGGAGAGGCATATCGATATAGGCAATGCTCTCTTTCGTCTTCTGATAATAGAGATGACCGAAGATGCGCTGTTCACTGCTCCGAACCTCAAGCAGCGGATTGCGATGATAGAACATCAGACGAAGTGGGGCATTTTTGTCAGAAATCTTCGTCGGTACACGCTGATTCTCAGCAAAGGTAATCCCCAAATATTCCTGATGGGGACCATTCAGGCGCATGATATTTTTTGTATCTGTATACCGATCAGGATTAC